>JAOZTL010000381.1:537-4056 GCA_029942205.1 Bacteroidales bacterium
TAAGTGGGAGAGCAGAAGCCTTTATACCGATATACAACGAACTGGCATATACGCTCAGAGAAAAGTCGTGGTCCTTGTTGATCGAAAGAATGAGCGTAGCTCTAGTCGCTTATGGTATAAGTGAGAGATGCACTAGCGAGATTGCCAGCCAGCTATTTGATTCTATGTTGTTTTGTTTCTTCTTTATCTGTCGATATTTCAGGCAAATCACCTTGGAAAAATTGAGTTGGAACAGTAAGTGTACCTGTAACATTTCCCAAATTAGATGTTAATGTCGTAATAAATGCTCTTACACATGGAAACATAATTGCGGGTGCATTTGTATTAACAAATTTTTTTTTCAAATCATTTTCATCTAACTCTTTATCTAACTCAAATGTTCCAACAGCAACTAAATTTAAATCAAAAAATTCCTCACTATGCAAAGATATATCCATAATAATTTTAAATATCAAATCATTTTCTTCTTCCCAAAAATACAATGCTTCACCAAGCCACGCATTATCATTTGTGCAAATAATAGGTTCTTGTAATTGCTCATTTCTATTTTCTTGTGTATGATAAAAAGTCATTTCAAATATGTTATACAAAAGTAATGATTTTTATTTTAATATAGCTCAATACAGGGTTTGTTCATGAAAAACAATAATTCCATCATTATAGCACAATGGTACGTAATCAACTATTTGAATGCGCTTTCGCACCGTTGGTGCTTAGTTCTACAAAAAAAGCATATTAAGGAATAAAAGCAGACAAGTACAGAATTTATTTTATCAATAATCTCTGTATAACTTTACACAAATACGTAAGCACATCAAGCAGGTCGCAGACCTATTTTTTCGATAGCAACTTTTACATTTTTGTGATAAGGCGTTTTAGCCAATGGATCACAATTAGTGAGTGAGCTTAATTGATTAGGCAAAACACCAATCGACTGTTCGTCTTGATCGGGATAAGTATAGCCATAGCCATGCGGCATAGACAACATGCCTTGCGGAATATTCTCGGTGATTGTTGTTTTAATTTTGATTGCACCAATATCCGAAAAACAC
The DNA here is from genome assembly GCA_029942205.1 of Bacteroidales bacterium. Classification (GTDB taxonomy): domain Bacteria; phylum Bacteroidota; class Bacteroidia; order Bacteroidales; family JAOZTL01; genus JAOZTL01. Next base: position 1,590 of record JAOZTL010000381.1, read on the forward strand.
TTCACCCAATCGCCCTCCTTTATATTATACCGCTCAGCATCCGCTGGGTTTATTTTCAATAAACTAAGCTGTTCGGTTTTGCGCCATGCAGGGTTTCGCATTATACCACTGGCATTATACGAACGGCGTTCGCCAGCCAATAAATTAAACGGATATTGCTTGTTTTCTATGTCTTGCGCTTTTGTTTGTATAGGCAAATCATCGAGCCATTTTAGCATTTCAGGAATCTCCAAATGTACTTTTTTATCCTTATGACGCACCAAATCCCAATGCTCTTCAAAAGTATGTTGGCTGATGAATGTCCCCGATTTGCTATGCAATATTTTATCAAACAAAGCTTCGCCAAGTGCTGCTCCTTTTTCTTTAAAGCCTGCCCGTTGAACGGCTTTTTCATATTTTTTGGCATACATTTGAGCTGCAAACCAAACAAATGCAGCTACTTTGGCATAATCGTAGGGTAAAGCCTTGCCGAGTGTTTCTTTTAAAATAAGCAAGCTGTATTTTTTCCACTTGGGCTTAAAAGCTATCGTGATACCTAAAGACAAAGGGAGTAATTTTAGATCAGGAAATTTTCTATCCAATTTAGCAATTGCAGCCAAAACAGGAAATGATCTCGGTATTTCTCCCATAGCCGATACAATTCGATGATATATTTCGGGTTCGTCCAGCGTGTTTTCTAATGGTTTGCTTATCGGATGCCTTAAATGAAAGAAATTATGGGGAAATTCGAGATTAAAAAACGTAGCTTCCATTTTTTCATATTGCGACCGAGCAGGCAAAACATAGTCTGCAACTTGAGCACTCTCTGTCATGGCGACATCGATGACCACCATTAAATCCAGTTTCTGCATTGCTTCACGCTGTGCCGTTACATTGGCATAATTAGCAACAGGGTTGGCACTATCCACCACCAATGCTCGCAGTCGTTTGGGGTGATTATTGTCTATCTCAAGCGGTAGTACATTGGGAGGAAAAAGCTTGCCAATGGCTTTCGTTTTGGTTACTTGTGTCGTTACACCACCATTCTCAGGCTCTTTGGAATGCCCGAGCAAAGGAAAAAGGAAGGTATGTAAGGTGTTCGTTCCTTTGCGTCCAAAATGCCCTGTTACCAAAAATAATAGTCGAACTAAATAAGCATTAAGTGTACTGTTATAGCTATGTTCTATTCCTAAATCCGATCGTAAAGCAAATGTTTTGGCATGCGCAATGCCTGTTGCCACTTTCATTATCAGCGCTTCGTCTATTCCACAAATAGCAGCATATTCGCTGATGGAGATTTTATCAAAATGAGGTTTAATTTTATCAAACTCTACCGTTCGTTGAGCGATAAATTCTTTATTATCTAATTCATTTTGGATAATGTAGGCTAATAATGCAGACAAAAGAAAGGCATCCTTACCCGATTTTACTTGCATAAAAATATCCGCTTTTTGGGCAGTTTCCGAGCGTTGTGGGTCAATGACCACGAGCGTTTTATTCGGATTTTTGGATATTTCGCTAATCGTGCGTGGTGCTTTGGGCAAGCCATGAGATTTTATCGGATTTGCACCCACGATCAATACATATTCAGCCTCCGCAACAGGTTCGCAATAATTTGTATTTTGCTTGCCAAACAGGAAGCCATTCACCCAAAAATTACCCGTTTTTTCTTGAGCCAATGCCGAATAAATATAAGGCGTTTCACAGGCTGTTTTAAGCATCGATCCAAAAGCTCCACCCAAATGATTTCCCTGTCCGCCGCCACCTACGTAAGCGATACTTGTGCCTCCGTGCGTATCTCGAATATGCACTAATTTTGCGGCTATCTCGGCAATGGCGATATCCCATGTTATTTCTTCAAACGTGCCATCGCCCTTTTTGCGAAGCGGCGAACGGAGTCTCGCTTGATTTTGATAAAAATCTAATCGTGTAGCTTTCTGGCATAAGTACCCTTTGGATACGGGATGATTTTTATCACCAACAATCTTTTTAAAATGTCCAGATTCATTTTGTTCAATGATGAGTCCACAATTTTGACTACAAAGAATGCATGCGGTGTTATTTTGTATCATATTTTTGTTTATTATTATCTGTCTCAATTTGTGTGTTTCTTGCACTGTTGTTATTACTACTTTACGAAGTATTTTAACTGATTAACAAAGATTTATAACTTCATAAAGTAGAATTATTAGTAACATCTTTAAGAACATTATTTTCTAATAAATAAGGCTCTATTCCAGAATGTTGTTGGTCGATTTTATTGAGTTTTGGTCTAAATTTTGTGGAAACATAACTATCTAATAATCAGGAAACATTACAAAATCTGTAATTGTAAAATATTTAATCTAAAAAGTTCGTATTTGAAAAACATATAGTTCTTTTGATACAGAATCTGTAATTGACTTATGGTTAATAACTTAATGCTGCTTTAAAAATCATGCCAAATTACAATATTTTCACCAACAATGTTATGGAATAGAGCCATAAA
>JAOZTL010000382.1 GCA_029942205.1 Bacteroidales bacterium
CTAAGAGAGTATAATGAAAACATTCCTATTATCGTTGTACCTACCAGTTATAATTTTCCAGAAATGCAGCACGAATTGTTAGAAGAATGTTTTATTCCTGATGAAGAAGCTGCAGAAGAAAACTCTAAAAGTACAGATAAAAGTAATTTTCTTGCCGATTTAGAAACCGAAGCTATGAGAATAACAGGCAATTTAACTGAGGAGGAATTATCTGAAATGGAAAATACTAAGAGATGGAGGAGACCCTCAAAAGAATATCCAAAAGGAAGAATAGAAGTTGGAGAGTATGACCTAATAAATCGAGGTCTGACTACAGAGAGAACTGTTTATACAGGTTTAGACGGAGTGAGAGGAGTAAAGATTCGCACACATAGAGTTGTGAAAATATCAAGTGCTTGGACAACTAAAACTGGAAATTATCAAATTCCACGAGGTTACAGACGTAAAGTTCATTACAGTATAATATTTAAGAATAGTACTGGGTTTAAAATTTGGGGAAATAGAGCATTTCTAGCACCTGCACGCTATAGCATGGGTTGGCAATCAAAATATGGACATAGTCGAGAATTTTACAATAATTCAAAAGCGTGGAAATGGGCTACTATAAATAATGCTGCATCAAAGTATAGAGACCATTGTTCGTTTTTTATTTCAAAACCACCAACAAATTTAAGAATTTGGGTTACTGAAATGAATTCTGGAATTGCAATGGGTTCAACACCAATGATACGTAGAACATGGGGGCTCTTTGGTTTTACAACTCACTCACAGCTAAATAATTTTTTTTATAAAGCAAACGGGATCTCTCTAGGAACTAATGTTGTTGTAACTCTTCTTAAATTTTTACAACCAGATATTACTCTTTCTATTAATACAAGTAGAGTAAGTACTGCCGATGTATATAGACTTACTTTTCATGAATGCGCCCACGCAAGTCACTGGACAAGAGCCGGCAACCAGTACTGGGTAAGAGAAATTAATTATTTTATTACTTATGGTTTGTTTGATCCTGATTCTCCTGGAGTGTTTGATGGTAATGCTTATGGTGATGGAACAGGTGCAAATGCTGGTTATTGTGGTGTAACTGAAATGTGGGCAAATTATATTGCTGCCTTATTTGAAAGAAAAGAATTTATTACACAAGCACCATATAATACAACGGCTATGGCTGATGCTTGGGATTGGTTTGAGCCTAATGAAACTTGGTTTAATCCAGGCTTTTTAAAAGATGTTGATAATATACCAGACATAACTACCTATGAAATATTTAGTTGCTTAACAAGCTCTACTACTACATTTGACGAATTAATTTCACAATTAAAAACAAAAACAACTCATGATGCACAAATTGATGCAGCCTTTGCAAGCTATACTGACTGGCCATAGCAAAATAATTATTATTGTATTTTTATTTGTTGCAACTAGTTGTAGGTTTTTTTCAATGGATAAATTTGACAATCCTGAATATTTCAGTTATATTGTAAATGGTACAAATCAAGAATTAAAAATATCTACTTATTTGCCTTACACAATAGTTGAAGATACTATTTTACAGCCAGATAATGAAATTATGCATAGAAAGGGTTTGATTGATAAAACTAGAGACCCGCTTAAAGATCTGTTAGATAAAATAGCTGAAGATACATTAAAAGTTTATGTAGATGATGTATTAAAAAAAACGTGGTATAAGCCAACTTCTGATTTAGATAGTTCTGAACACCATTTTTTCAATTACAATTCATGGAAAATTAATATTTATGAAAAAGATGATGTAAATTATTATTATTTAAAATTTACTATAACCGAAGAAGATTTGCAGGAATTGAAAATAGACTCAAGTAAATAAAAATTAAGCTCCATACTTTTTAACAGTATGGAGCTTTTTTAAAGTCTAATTTTAACACGTTTAGTATATATTTTTTTTTGATTATAGAATTTGCTTTTTTTACAAATATACAAATATTTTCTATAAAAATGAAAAAAACGAATAAACACTAGGCTTATTCGTTTTAATTTTTCACTTGAAAGTTAAGCATTGTCAATCATTTTGATTTTTTGAGTGATTTCATCTGCTTTTTTCTTAGTTGCGTCAATTTTATTTTTCACATCTTGAATTAAAGAATCTGCATTTTTTGTATTTGCAAAGAAACCAATATTATTTTCAAGAGTTATAACGTCGCTATTAATTTTTTGCAATAATTTTACTAACTTCTCACGTTCGTCTCTCATTTTAGATTGACCGCCTGCTGTCAAATGTTCAATTTTTTGCTTAAATTTAAGATTGCTTCTTTCCTTTTGATTCATATTGAAGCTATCGAATTTAGCATCTAATTGTTTCCTAAATTCAATAATTACCTTGTCTTTTTTCTCGTAAGGAACGTGTCCTATTTCAGTCCATTTGTTTTGTAAGCCTTTGAGCGTTTCTAAGTTTTCTTTAATATTTTCTGTTGCAACAAAGTTTTTAATATTCTTGATTATCTCAAGTTTTAGTTTGAGATTTTCTTCCTGAACTTGGTCAATTGTATTGTAATATTCTGACTTTTTATTGAAAAACAAATCACAAGATGCTCTAAATCTTTTCCAAACTACATCTGATTGTCGGCGAGGAACTGGTCCAATTTCTTTCCATTTACGTTGAAGCGCAATGTATTCGTCCGTTGTTTTTTTCCACTCTGTACGCTCTTTTAGATTTTCGGCTTGAACGCAAAGATCTAGTTTTAATTGTAGATTATCATTTTGTTCACCTTTTAATCCGTCAAAGAATGTTCTTTTATTATTGAAAAACAAATCACAAGATTCTCTAAAACGTTGATAAATAGAGTTGTTTTCTTTTTTAGGAGCAAAACCAATTAAACGCCAAATTTTTTGAAGTTCAATAATTTCTTTTGATTTTTCGTCCCATTCTTTTGAGGCAGTAATTTCTAAAGCGGCAATTTCATCAACTTTATCGCAAATTAAAGTTTTCGCTTTTAAGTTATTTATTTGCTCTTCTTTTAATTGCTCAAAATAATCTTGGTGATTTTTATTAATTTGTGTTGTTGCTCTTTTAAATCTTTCCCAAAGCTCTTCTTTATTTTGAGGAGGAACAGGACCTGCTTCACGCCAAAGTTCATGTAAATCTTGGAGTTTCCTAAATGCGCTAACTACGTTAGTATCAAGCAGTAATTCTTCTGCCCCGCCACAAAGTTTACTTTTAATTTCTAAATTTTTCTTTAAATCTAAATCACGTAATTCTTTGTTAATTTTTACGTAAGCATAAAAATTCTCAACACTCATATTGTAATTATCCCACAAGCCTTTAACAGCAGTTTGAGGAACTAATCCAATTTCTCTCCATTCGGTTTGTAGTGAACGAAATTCGTTGAAAGTTTCATTAAAAGCTTCTTCCTTATTAATAAGGTGCTTAATTTTTTCAATTATTTCGTTCTTTTTAGCAAGGTTTTCTTGTTTCTCTTTATCTTGTTTCTTAACTAATTCAGCTTTAGCTGTTTTATATTTTACAAGAAGCTCTTTTAATTCAAGCTCAACTTTATCAACTTCTGTCTTAAATTCTAGTTTTTCATCTTCTTCAAGTTCTTCAAGTTCTTCATTTTTTTTGTCAAACTCTTCTGATAGTTTTTTAATTTCGGCATTGTGAATCTTATAAAAACTTTGCTTAATGTTCTCTACATCAATCTTTACCGAATTTATATCACTTTTTTCTACTAAGCTTTTTAATTTTTCAACTAAGTCAGCTTTTGAAAATTTTGAGTAATCAATAATTTCTACTTTAACTTCCTTTTCTTCAACAACTTCAGCTTTTGTTTCCGAAACAATTTTTTCTACCTTAGCTTCGTCATTTTTTTCAGAATATGGTGAAGTTTTCTTTTCTTCACTGTCAACAACAGTCTCTTTTTTTGTTTCTAATTTTGCCGATATTGTTTCCGTTTTTTTCTTTTCTTTAGCAACAGTTTTCTTTTTGATTGGTTCTTTCAACTCAAATTTTTTCCCTGTTTGTTCTGCTATTTTCTTAAGAATTTCGTCAGCAATACTCATTTTTTTCTCTGTTTTTTCAA
>JAOZTL010000383.1 GCA_029942205.1 Bacteroidales bacterium
AAGCAATTCATCGATAATTTCCACGGCTTCGTCGCCACTCTCAGCAGTTTCAATATCGTATTTGTCTCCCAACTCTCTCTTTAATTGAGCTTTAAGGCTTGTAAGAATAATTCTCTCATCATCAACACAAATAATTACAGGCTTTTTCATAAATTTCAATTAATTAAAGGTTTTTAACCTATTTTTTTATTTAAACTTCTAATGCAGAATCTATTGCATCAAAAAAATCTTTTTCTTCCCATGGTTTCTGTAAATAACGAAATAAGTTAGCATTATTTTCAGCATTTTTAACTGCATCGAGGTCAGCTTGTCCAGTAAGCAAAATTTTCACAATATTTGGTTGCTTTTGATGAACTTTTATCAATAATTCATCACCTTTCATTCCTTGCATCAGCCAATCAGAAACAATCACCATAATTTTGATATTATCTTCAATAAATTCCTCAATCAATTCTAATCCTTCGTCTCCACTTTCGGCAAATTCATAAATATATTTATTTCCATACCTTTTTTTTAACTGAATTTTCAAGGCTGAAAGTACCGTTTTGTCATCATCAATACAAATAATTGCTTTTTTCTGCATCTTTTCTTTTTTCTATTTTTAAAATCAAGCCAGAAAGCTGAATAACAAATAATTACACCACTGGTAATTTAACAAAAAAGGTTGTCCCTACTCCTAATTCTGTTTCAAAAGTTATCTCGCCATCATGCTTTTCTATTATTTTATGAATAATATCCAATCCAAGCCCTGTACCTTCTCCTGCTTTTTTTGTTGTGAAAAATGGTTCAAAAATTCGATCTTTTATTTCGTCAGGAATACCTTTACCTGTGTCTGTAAAAGAAATAATAATCTGCTGATTGTCTCGAACAGTACTTATAGTCATTTTTCCATTACCTGACATTGCTTGTATCGAATTATAAATAATATTTGTCCAAACCTGACTTAATTCATCAGGGAAACAGGATATTTCAGGGATTTGTCTGAAATTTTTTTCAATAACAATTCCATTTTTTAGCTGATTATGGTATAAAGTAAGAATTGTTTCAATAGACTTTATTATATCCACTTTCTGCTTTTCATCCTCACTGCTTGAATGCGAGTAACTTTTGAGTGCAAAAATGATTTTAGAAGCTCTATTGACCGCATTATTTATATTATCAGTACTTTTAAATTGTATCGCTAAATTGTACCCCGTTTTCATAATCAACTCTTGATGTTTACTTTTTAGCAATAAAATAAAATTTTCGATATGCTGATAAACTCCCATATCTACCAATATATCAGCTACTTCACTTTCATTTGGAACACCTTTTTCTTCTAAGAATTTTCGGATATTCCGTTTTATTGCTCGTTCTTCGCGCGATGTAATATGATCGGTATTTGCAACACCTTTCTCTACTAACACCAAAAATCGACTAAATTCAAAATCGCTAACCGTTTTTATCAATTTCGGTAATAATATAAGCGTTTCTCGCAATGTATCATTTACATTAGTTATCGATGATTTGATAGCACCAAGTGGTGTATTTAATTCGTGTGCAATTCCTGCTACTAATTGCCCTAGCGATGCCAATTTTTCTGATTGAACTAATTTTCGTTGAGCTGCTTGTAGATTGTCAAGAGTTGCTTTCAATTCTAAATTATTCTCTTTCAACTGGAAACTTTGTTCTTCTAACAATTTATTATCTTTTCGTTTCTGATGATAATTTCGTACAGCAATCACTGACAACACGATGATTATTAGCAATAAAGCAACTAATATTCCTAACGCTAGTCTCTGATACTTAATCACTTGCCCTAGGTACGACAATTCATCTTCTTTACTAATAAGCTCCACGGTTTTCGTTTCCAGATCAATTTCAATCAACTTTAAACTATCAAAACTAGCTTGCTTTGCCGAATCTAGTTTTTGATTTTGGACTTCAAGTATTTCTATTATTTTAGCATACTTCCTATACATATTTGCAGTATCTGCAACGATTGCCCCAAGTGCTTTTTCAAAATCGTCCATCATAGCCCTTGTTGCTGTAGGGCTAGCAGCAGCTTCAGCAGGCGTATCAGTGCCTATTATTTGTGCAACATCAGCAAAATTAGAAGCCATAAGTGCTTTTCTATATTTCACCATTTTCTTGGTATTGCCCGTCTTATCGTAACAATCAATCAAGCTCTCGATGGTCATTTTTATCGTGGATTTATCGTACTTCAAATCGACATTTAATTTCAACGATTTTTCAAAGGCAAAAGCTGCCGATTTATAATTTTTATTATCAACGTACAAGTCTCCTATTCTATTATAAGTAGAAATTTTCAATTGACTTCGTTGGTAACCTAATGCAAGCTCAAAATATTCAATTGCTTTCTTATAATCAGCTAGTTTTTGATAAATAAAACCAAGATTATTGTATAAACGTAATTTAGTAGTAGCTTGATTTGTATAATTCAATGCATCCTTGAAATAAGCAATAGATTCTTTTTCCATTTTTTTATTATTATACAAAAATCCAATTTCGTATAAATGCTCTGCTATCGCTTGCTTATTGTTTTCTTCTTTAGCATTTTCTATTTCATTCAAGTGTTCGTTAATCGCTTGTTTATCGTCAGCAGACAAATACTGCCCGTTTGCTCCAAAATAAGCAAATAACATTAATCCTAAAATATAATAATATTTTTTTGTCATAATTCACTTCTATTTTGCTCGTAAAATTAATAAATTAAAGCAAAAGAACCATAAAAAAGCAAAAAAAAACCATTTTTCTTAATAATCACTTTATGCCTAAAAATTAGAAACAAAAAAATACACGAAAGAATCATTTTTTTGATCTATTTTTTTTTGCTATTCAACATAATATTTATCTTTGTCCAAACTAAGGTTTTCGCCCTTTTTGATGTTGCTTACGCAAATTCTGTAAATCTATACTAATCAGCGAAATACAGAATAATTAATATGAGGCTAATTTTGTCCATCTAAGTAAGCAGACTTATGTTTTAATTAAAAAAAACAATAAAATAGATCAAAAATCTTAGATAAAACCAATATTCTAAATATGATAAAGTTAACATTTCCAGATAACAGTGTACGTGAATATAATGAAGGCGTAACTGGCATAGAAGTGGCAAAAAGCATCAGCAATAGCTTGGCAAAAGAAATTTTGTCGATAGGCATTAATGATGAAATAATAGACATTACACGCCCAATACTATCTGATGCACACATAAAACTATACAAATGGAATGATGAAGAAGGCAAACATGCTTTTTGGCATTCCTCAGCACACTTAATGGCAGAAATGTTGGAATCGCTTTATCCTGGTGTAAAATTAGGCATAGGTCCTTCTATCGAAAACGGGTTTTATTATGACATCGATTTACCAGAAGGCAAAAGTATTTCGGATAATGATTTTGGTAAAATGGAGCAAAAAATGCTAGAATTGGCTCGCCAAAAGAACAGCTATATCCGTGAGGAAAAGACTAAAGCCGAAGCACTTGAATACTTCACCTCCAAAGGAGATGAGTACAAAATTGAACTAATTTCGGAACTAGAAGACGGAACAATTAGTTTTTATCGGCAAGGAAATTTCACAGATTTATGCCGTGGACCTCATTTACCTAATACTGGTGGCATAAAAGCCGTAAAATTAACAAAAATAGCAGGTGCTTACTGGCGTGGCGACGAAAACCGAAAGCAATTAACTCGTGTTTATGGCATTACATTTCCAAAAAAGAAAATGCTCGACGAATATTTAATAATGCTTGAAGAAGCAAAAAAGCGTGATCATCGAAAATTAGGAAAAGAATTGGAGCTATTCGCATTCTCGCAGCGTGTTGGTCAAGGCTTGCCATTATGGTTACCCAAAGGTGCTATGTTACGCGAACGATTAGAAAATTTCTTGAAAAAAGTTCAAAAACAATATGGCTATGAGCCTGTCATTACGCCACATATTGGGCAAAAAGAACTGTACGAAACGTCAGGACATTATGCCAAATATGGAGCAGATTCTTTTCAGCCAATTCATACACCAGCCGAAGGT
>JAOZTL010000384.1 GCA_029942205.1 Bacteroidales bacterium
TGGTTCACCAGATTCTGCACATTTCTTGTAACGGTTATTTATTTCAGTTGCTTTTTCGATAGGGAAAGCTGGGCTTAATTCAAAAATTGTTTTTCCTATCAAATTTTTATTCGAAAAGCCAGTGATCGATTGATGGTAATTATTATTTCCTGAGAAGCGAAAATTTCCTGTATCATCTTTATCTACAATAAATATTTCGGAATTAATTCCATGAAATACATCATTATAACATTCGTGCTCTATATTTTTTTTTGTATTCATATTGAATGTTTTGTGAAAGCAGCTTTTTTCAAGTACTCATTACTGAACAGTAAGTGGGCGAAAAGGAGAATTTAATCAAAATCAACACCAATAAAAACAATATCATCCGTTTGCTCATTATTTTTCGACCATTCAGTTAATTTATTATAAATAGGTAATTTTTGTGATCGAATTTTTTTATTTTGTACGTCAAGCAATAAATTTATCAATTGTTTTTTTGAAAATTTCTTTTCTCTATCTCCTCCAAATTGATCTGTAAATCCATCAGAAAACATATAAATACGATCGTCTGTTTTTAGTTGAACTTTATGCTTGATAAAATCGTGTGAATCCTCTGCTGTGATTGAATTTAGATCACCTTTTAAGTGAAAAATTGAATATCCATCTTTTGCTTTATACGAATCTATCAGTAATTCATCTACTTGCAAGTCATTTTCTTCGTTTCGAGCCAATACAAGGGGTCTTCTTGCTCCTACATAACACAATTCTTTGGTGTGTATGTCATATTCACAGAAAATAGCGTCCATTCCACGCATAGAAGCATAAGTATCACTATTTTCGGATAATAGCTTGGTTAGCTCTTGGCGAAGCATTGTTGCAACGATTTTCGGGTCGGTAATTTGGTTTTTATTAACAATCCAGTGTAGCGAGTTGTAGCCCAGCATTGTAATCATGGCTGCTGGCACGCCGTGCCCAGTTGAATCGAATACACAAATAAATTTTTTCGGATAATTTTCGGCAATAAAATAAAAATCGCCACTTACCATGTCTTTTGGTAAGAATAGAGAAAACGAGTTAGGGAAAATACGCAAAAAATGTTCTTTATCTGGAAGTAATGATTGTTGAATTCTTTGTGCTGAAAGCATACTTTCATGAATATTTGCATACACTTGATATTCATTTAATTGCTTTTCTTTTTTACGCAAGCGAGCATGTAAATCGACTTTTGTGTATAGCTCTGTAGCGTCAATTGGTTTTTTGATATAATCACTTGCGCCTAAAGTTAATGCATGTTTGACATCTTCTTTTTCAACTTTTGCTGTAACCATAATTACAGCTATATTTTTTGTTTTTGGATTTTTCTTTAATTTCTCAAGCGTCTCAAAACCATCCATATAAGGCATTAATACGTCTAGTAGAATAATGTCTGGATTTTCTTGTAAAGCTTTATTATAGCCATCCAATCCATGCTCTGCTGTACTTAAATCATACTTTTTTTGAAGTAAACTTTCAAGCAAAAAAATGTTAATAGGTTCGTCGTCTACAATTAATATCCTCATTTTTTTTTTATAAATAGTTCACTTGTGAAATTTAATTTCATTAATTATTTTTATCAAAAACAGATATTTTATTCTTTCATTTAAATAATCTGTGTGTGGACAAAATTAATTGCATATTTACTTTTTGATAAATCATCGAGTATGATTCTTTTATACGAGTATGTAAGCAATATTAAATAAAATAAAGTACTTAACGTCAATTAGATCAAAAACATTAAATACACTACTACAATTTTTAAGCCTTTTACCCGTTTTTTTTTATTTTTTATGACAAAAAACTTTTATACTTATTCTTTTATCTATAAAGTATCTGATTTTTGATAGTTATTAAAAATAATTATAATTAGATACGGTTTTTATATAAGCGAAAGTACTAAAGTTGATGTATAAATAAAAATATATTTTTATGTTTCATTACACTTAATCTGTAAGTTGTTAATTATTAATCAAGTACAGTTATTTATATTTTTTAAGCAAGGCTGTCTGTATACTTTGTATGGGATAAGAATAAACCATTGGTATTCCCTTTTCACCTCCACTATTGTTGGCATTATTTTGTTTACTCATAATCATGCATGTCTCTATTCCCCTTTCAGTTAAGCGATAGGAGGTGGTTAAAAAATTATCGTTTACCAAAAAATGACTATAAAACGTATTATTATGGTAACGCATATCTAAAATGATGGAATTTTTTTCATCTAAAAAATATTCTTTCGATGAATCCGATTTTTTATATAATTCATACACTCGTTCGTTTCGTATACTATCATTAATGACATAAATAATTGTCCATTGCCAATAATTTATAGAATCGGCTATTGGAAGAATGTGTAATTCCATCGCAACATTATTTATTTGTTTGTTCGATTCGATAGACAATTCGCCTTTCCATACTCCAAGCCAGTTTGTAGGAAACGATTGTGCCGACAATGTAGCCGTGTGCAAAATAAAGAAAAATAAAATAGTTAGTATGTTTTTATTATTATTCATTGGTGTAATTTAAAAGTTATTTTCACTCGTGCATAACATCAAAAATGTCGAAGACCTTATTTGTAGAGGCTTTCGTTGTATATTCGTGTTTTTATTCCAATTTGTATATAATTTTGTGTTTGTTTTTGTGTTTCTATCCAAATATTTCGACTACCAATTGTACATTCTGCATATAATTGCATTTTGGTGTGTAATAAATATCCTATTTGTAATTCGCTAGAAACTAGCTTATTTAAAACACCTTGCGTGAGCGTATGTCCATAATCACCATCTCGAAAAGTGTAGGATTTATAAATGTCTTGCCCGTAACTGATTGATGAATTATCTGTGCCATACAGCGCAGCTACCGAACGAAATCGCACATCCCAGTTTTGGTAATAATATTTGAATACCACAAGAGCTTCTTGAAAATTAGCTCCCAACGGATGGGCTAATGGTTGATAATAAGCACCATAGTTTTGGAGTGGTGTATTATGTGAGTATGTAAAAGGTCGCACATGGTTATATTCCAAAATCAGTGTGCTATTTTTGAGCCAAAAGCCATCGAATACTTTCATTCCCAGTTGAATACCTTGCTTATTGCCCCACCAGCCATTTTGAGCTTTAATTTCGGACAAAACAAATTCATCCAGAATAAGTTGCGAGTAAAGGTGTATTCGCTTTCCTACTCTCAATTTACCATGTAAGCCCATCAGGACGTTATCGGCAGAGCCATTGGCAAATTCTACTGGTCGGTAAAAAACAACGGGATTTAAGTAATGTACACTAAAGCCGCTGTTGCCTAGCGAATCGGTTTCGCTCATTAGCACGGCTTCGTAAAAGCTCAAATTCAACCAATTAGTTACATTCCAGCTAAGGTGATGAGCGACTAAATATTTTTGCCGAACGGGCAGAGTGGGCAATTGTGTGTCGTAATCGTTGAGCAAAGCGGTAAACCAAGCATATTGAATGTTCCAAACATTTGCCGTAGCCCTCACGAAAGGGTAGGGAGCAGTATGATCCGATAATAAAAGCGAGCGATAGCCGTTACCTATAAAATGCTTATCGTAGCCCAATTGTACATTCAGCTCTTCGACGGGAGAGTAGGAAACATAGGCTTTTCCGAGCCAATAATCGCTATAATCTGCTTGTTGATTTACTGCCTGCCAATAGTGTGGAATATTTCTTTGATAATCGGTATTTGTGTCATATAAAGACGTTCGTTGATATGCAATATTAGTCTCCAGCGTCCAATGATTCTGGTCGGTCAGTCTCAGTTGAAAGCCTGCTCCGTACTGCTCTATATGCTGATTTTGATCCACAACCAAGCCGTACATGCTGTTTATTATTGGATTGATGTCTAATTGCCAATTATTAATAGATTTAGAAAAAATGCTGTGATCTCTAAATTGTTTTGTTGAATCTGTATGAAAATCTAATTTAGGAAGCAAAAAAGGCTTGAGTGCTGTATGTTTATTTTGTGAATATAAAATACGTTCTGCTT
>JAOZTL010000385.1 GCA_029942205.1 Bacteroidales bacterium
AACAGGGAAATGAAAAACAAATTTAATATATTTATTTTTTTGTCATGTACTTAACAAAATCTTATAGAATTTGTTGAAAGCTTTAATGGTATCCTTCATTTTGCGGATGATACGACTGAGATTTTATATATAATAAAAAAATATCCGATAGAAATGGCTATCATTAATTTTTGCAGTTTAAAAGATGTGAAAATTTTGAACTTTTTTAAAAAATACCATAAAGAAGTAGAATTAATAATAAGAACGGACAATGAGCTGGAAGAAGCTATTTCTGTTTTACGCAATAATGACTTTAATATGATTAATAAATCGGCAAGCTTAATGGAAATAGCAAGCCGAATGAATTTTGTACAGTAACCGAACCAAACTTAACAAGTAATAATACTATGAAAAAGTATACTCTTAATTTAATCCTGCCCCTTAGTCTTTTGTTGGCAATCGTATCGTAAGATGCTTTTGCACAAACGAAGGGAATGATTTTTTTGAACCTTCGATAGAAATTAATAAAAATAGAAACAGTAATATAATTCATGGAACAAATTAAAAACATTCAGCCACGCTCTTTACTAATAAGTACGATTTTTACATTAGTTTTGCTTATTCCTGTTCTAATTGTTAAGCCAGATATTCTATTAGCCGAACGTTTTTTTCCTGGTTCGGGATGGATAGAAATTGCTTTACTAACCATTTATGCAGGATGGCTAAGCCAAGTGATGATACACACAAAAAATATTTCTAATATCCGAACAAAATATTGGTTTTTCTTTTCAGTTATCTTTTTCACTCAATTCACATTAGGTTTATTTGTAAACGATAATTTCCTGATGACAGGCGATTTGCATTTGCCAATACCAGCCTTAATTATAGCAGCACCTGTGTATAGAGGCGAAGGGTATTTTATGCCTATACTTCTTATTTCTACACTTGCACTTGTGGGACCCGCTTGGTGTTCTAGTTTTTGTTATATTGGTTCGTGGGACAATTTAGCGGCACTAAAGCGTCGTCCGAAAAAGGTGAATCGTAGACAAACCATTATTATCCGTTATGCCATGATTGCTCTCGTAGTAGCTGTCTCACTCATACTCCGATATGCAGGCGCATCCATTACTGTCGTTATTGCTTTTGCGATAGGTTTTGGTTTGATAGGTGTTTTCATTATGCTATATTTTTCTCGAAAGCTAGGCTATATGCTGCATTGCACCACTTATTGCCCTATTGGTGGCGTGGTAACATTATTGGGAAAACTGTATCCTGTACGTGTGAAAATTGATAAAAATACCTGTACCAGTTGTTCTATTTGTACTACTCACTGCAAATATGATGCACTATCTAGCGATGACATAAAAGCGGGAGAAGCAGGATGGAATTGCACATTATGCGGTGATTGTCTTACTTCTTGCCATGCAAGCTCTATCTCTTTTAGTTTTTTCGGAATGAAAAAAAACACGTGGGAAGTGTACATGTCTATCATCGTAGCTACGCATGCCGCATTTTTGGCTTTAGCTAGATTATAAGGAAGAAAATCTTTTGTCGCTCATGCAATTGAGGATTACCAGTCTGACTGTTTCAAGCGGTCTGGCAGATTAGATAATTCATTTGATTATGAGTGCGTAAGCAACATCGAAAGGTCGAAGACCTGAAGAGCTAGCGGACATAAAAAGACTGGATATTTTCGGTAACAACGTGTCCATCAAAAAGTTGCACTATTCGATGAGCTTTCTCGGCATCGCTCGTTGAGTGTGTTGCCATGATGATGGTCGCCCCGTTGTTGTTTAGTTGCGTGAGCATGTCCATGACTTCTTCGCCATTGGCAGAATCCAGATTTCCAGTAGGCTCATCGGCCAAAATAAGCTTTGGCTCGGTAACTACCGCTCGTGCGATGGCCACTCGCTGTTGCTGACCACCAGACAATTGCTGAGGAAAATGTTTACGGCGGTGTGCAATTTGCATTTTGGACAGAATATGCTCTACACGCTGTTTGCGTTCTCGTGCCGATACATTCATGTACAACAGAGGTAGTTCTACATTTTCAAATACCGATAGCTCATCAATCAAATTGAAGCTCTGAAAAACAAAGCCTACAGTCGCTTTGCGCAATTGAGTGCGTTCTTTTTCGCTGTGATTGGATACATTTTGATTACCAAAAAACAGCTCCCCCGACGAAGGTGTATCCAATAAACCAATAATATTCAATAGCGTAGATTTTCCGCAACCCGATGGTCCCATGATGGCTACAAATTCGCCTTCGTCTACATCCAGATGGACTTTATTGAGTGCCATTGTTTCTATTTCGCTGTTTTTGAATACTTTAATTAGTTCGTTGGTTCTTATCATTGCTGTTCTTTTTTTTTAACAGTTTGTTTTTTTATAATTGTAAGTAAGTAGAATTAATTAAATATTTATATAATGCAAGTAGATAAAATTAAGTTGTTATTTATTATAAGTGTTTTCTCTACTCGTGCGTAAGCAACATCAAAAAGGTCGCAAGACCCAAGACCTTATTCGTAGCGTAAAGCATCAATCGGATCGAGTTTAGATGCTTTAACGGCAGGAATAATCCCCGATACCAAACCGACAATAAAACAAAGAATTACACCACCGATAATCCATGCCCATGGAACAATAAATGGGCTACCGACACTCAGAGCAACTAAATTTCCGATTAGTATTCCTAAAATAATCCCCAGTAATCCGCCTATTTGTCCAATAAGAATGGCTTCAAATAAGAATTGCTGTTTGATCACCGATGGTTTTGCACCAATGGCTTTTCGTATTCCTATTTCACGTGTGCGCTCGGTTACGGATACCAGCATGATATTCATCAAGCCGATGGCTGCTCCAAATAATGTAATCACACCAATAAGAGTGGCAGCAACGGTTACAAATTGTAAATTGGTCAATAACATACTCGCCAAATTATCGCTTTTGGTGATATTGAAATCGCTTTCGTCTTTGGCACTCAAGCCTCTGATGACACGAAAGTAACCTTCTGCCTCGCTTGTACCTATTTCTAAGAGTTTGCTATCGTCAGGCATTACGCTGATACTGAATGACATTTGCGGTCGTGAAAAATATAAGCGAACATTGGTAACGGGTAGTATACACATTTGATCTTGACTAAATGCCATGCTGGAGCCTTTGGTTTTGAGTGTACCGATTACTTTGTAGCGTCTATTTCCGATAGAGATAATTTGCCCAATCGGGTCAATATTACTCTTAAAAAGCTTATTGACTAAGTCATTTCCTATTACTACTAAATTCTTGCTATCTCGTACTTCTTGCTCGCTAAAATAACGCCCTTTATTTATTTCGTACCCACCAGTGAGCAAATAGTTTTCATCAGCTCCCATTACAGGAATGTTTGGGTTTGTTTTGATCGATTTGTACTTGACCGTAGACGACCCCGTAGCCTGTATAGACACCGACACGATTGCTGGAAAGTCAAATTCTTCCTTGAATCGGCGAGCCGTTCGGTAAGTGATGTATGCATGATTTTTGCTGCGATAACGAGACTCACCCATTTGCACACGTAAGCCTTTACTTTGTATCGTGAATGTATTTGCACCCATTTGCGTAAATTGGTTGGTTATCGACAGGCTTATGGCATCAATTGCCGTAAGAATACCGACTAGTGCCATTATTCCAATCGCAATAATGAGCACCGTGAGTACGGTACGCAATGCGTTTGATTTAATGGATTGATAAGAGATAATAAAGTTTTCTCGTATCACAAAAAATTGTTGTTTTAGTTGTTCGAATGTAGCCTGTTGTGATTTAAACATTTTTGTTGTGTAAAGTAATGTTTGTTTTTCGATAAATCATTGATTAAGAAAGTATTTCTATTCGTGTGTGAGCAACATCAAAAAAGGTCGAAGATCTTACTTTATTGATAATTGATAATTTCACTTTTTACCTTATTTATTGTAATAGTTTTATTTATACTGGATTGATGTTATAATTGTGATTTAGAAAATGAATTATTTTTTGTTTGTTTTTATTCATAAA
>JAOZTL010000386.1 GCA_029942205.1 Bacteroidales bacterium
TCCCACATGAAACGGTTGGTATTATGCTTATTTATCTGGTTATTGCGGGAGTTGTAGGCTCTAAAATATTTCATTTATTAGAAAATATCGACGATCTTTTTGCCAATCCAAGTAAAGCGATATTCTCTTTCGATGGTTTATCATTTTACGGAGCATTGGTTTTTGGATCAGCTGTTGCTATTTGGTATGCTCGCAAGAATAACATGAAAATATTACATTTTATTGATGCTTTTGCTCCTGTTTTAGCTATCGGCTACGGAATTGGGCGTATTGGTTGTCAGATTTCGGGTGATGGCTGCTGGGGAATCGCAAACATCAACCCAAAGCCTGACTGGATGAGCTTTTTACCCGATTGGACGTGGGCTTATCGCTATCCACACAACGTAATTAATAGTGGATCAGTGTTTTCGCCATGCAGCAGTGGGCATTGCCATATTTTAGACGTTCCTGTTTTTCCTACTCCATTGTATGAAACGACTATGATGTTTATTATTTTTATCGTATTATGGAGTTTGAGAAAAAGAATAAAAATACCTGGAATATTATTCTCTATTTATCTTATTTTTGCAGGAATAGAACGCTTTTTAATCGAAAAAATAAGAGTAAATAATGTGTATGAAATTTTTGGTGCTCACATTACGCAAGCCGAAATTATTTCAAGTATTTCCATTCTTTTGGGTATAATAGGTATTATTATATTATTACAAAAAAAAGAAAGCCTATTGAAGAATTATTAAAATTTTTCGACTTTTTAGTTGCTCACGCATTTGTGTAATACTAATTAAATCAGTAACTTAAATACAAGTAAATGTGTGGACAAAAATGACATACATTAATAATTTCTTAATTTACTAAAAAACATAGATTTACAGAATTGTGTAAATAACAATCAAAAAGATCGAAGATCTTAAAAGGGAAGAAATATTTTAAATTTATAATTATGAGAGCATTTCAGTATATATCAAGCAGTGTAATAAATCGTTAAAACATAGCTATATAGATGAACAAAAATAATAAAATAGACGAAGTCTGGATTTGTACACAGACACAAGAATTAGCCAAAAAAGTAGGCGCATTTATTAAAAAAGAGCAGAACAAAATCACGTCAGAAGTTGTCGAAACAAAAGGCTTGCATGACTATGTAACTTATGTAGACAAAACTGCCGAAAAAATGATTGTCGAAGAATTGAAAAAAATAGTGCCCGAAGCTGGATTTATCACCGAAGAAGGTACTGAAACTAAGCAAGCAGAGAAATATAACTGGATTGTAGATCCGCTAGACGGCACAACCAATTTCATTCATGGATTTATGCCTTTTTCGGTAAGTATTGCATTGAAAAAAGGCGAAAAAATTATAATGGGAGTCGTGTATGAAATTAGCCAAGATGAATGTTTTTATGCATGGGAAAATAGTTCGGCTTACCTTAATGGTAAAGAAATAAAAACGTCAGAAGCGAAAAAAGTGAAAGACTCACTGATTGCAACAGGTTTTCCATACCACGATTTTTCTCGATTATCTGATTTTTTGTTAAGTATTGAGCATTTTATTCGATATTCGCATGGACTCCGACGACCAGGCTCGGCAGCCACCGATTTGGTGTATGTGGCTTGCGGGCGTTTTGATGCTTTTTATGAATACACGCTGAATCCGTGGGACGTAGCTGCTGGAGCTTTTATTTTGCAACAAGCTGGAGGTAGAGTTTGTGATTTTAGTGGCGGTGATAATTATTTATTTGGTGAAGAGATTGTTGCATCCAATGCTTTTGTTTTTGACGAATTTTCGGCTATCGTTAAAGAATACATGATAAAAAAATGATAGAAAAAACAAAAGTAGCGATCGTAATTTTAAACTGGAATGGAGAAACGTTTTTGAAACGTTTTTTGCCGTCTGTTATAAAGTATTCACAATTAGATGAATATGAGATAGTTATTGGTGATAATTATTCGATAGATAACTCTATTGCTTATTTAAAAAAAGAGCATTCAGGTATTCGTGTAGTACAATTAGACAAAAACTATGGTTTTGCAGAAGGCTATAATCGAGTATTACAACAAGTTGATGCAGAGTATTACATATTGCTAAATTCAGATATAGAGATAACAAAAAAGTGGATAGAACCTGTCATTGATACAATGGAAAAAGATCCGAAAATAGCCGCTTGTGCGCCCAAAATAAAATCGCAACACCGCAAAGAATACTTTGAATATGCAGGGGCTGCTGGCGGTTTTATCGACAAATACGGCTATCCCTTTTGTAGAGGGCGAATTATTTCGGAACTCGAAAAAGATGAAGGACAATACGACGATGCTCGTTCGATATTTTGGGCAAGTGGCGCAGCGATGTTTGTCCGATCGAGTCGTTTTTGGGAAGTAGGTGGGTTCGATGCCGATTTTTTTGCACACATGGAAGAAATTGATCTTTGCTGGCGTTTCAAAAATAAAGGCTATTCGGTTGTTTATCAGCCTGATTCGGAAGTTTTTCATGTCGGAGGCGGGACATTACCTAAAGATAGCCCATTTAAGATTTACCTTAATTTTCGGAATAATTTATTCCTATTACTTAAAAATTTACCGAAAGAAAAAATATTTCCAATCATTTTTTCTCGAATGATTTTGGATGGCTTAGCGGCTCTTATTTATTTAGTTAGCCTAAGATTTCGTTTTTTTGCAGCCGTATGGAAAGCGCATATTTCTTTTTATAAAAATGCAAAACAAATTTATCGGAAAAGGGGCGAATTTAAAAATATAGATTCTTTCACACATTCTGAAATATACAAAAAAAGTATTTTAATTGATTTTTATGCAAAAAAGAAAAAAAAATTTACTAATTTAAAGTTTTGATTGCTCTTAATAAGGTCTTCGACCTCACCTACTTAATGAATGCAAATTAAATAACATATAACAGTTATACTTGTACATTTGTCCTTTAACGACTTAAAAAAATCCGTTAATAGCGGTGCTATTGGTAGATTTTTTAAGTCGTTAAAGAACAAAGCAAGTTTGCCTAACTATTATAGCTTATTTAATTTATGTTACTAAAGAGTTGGACAAAATTAGCCTAATATTAATAATTTTATAATTCATTGAATTATTATATTGTGTGATAAATTATATCGATTTATATTTAACTTATTGATTATCAGCACTAATTGATAAGAAATGGTTCAAAAATAAATATCAAAACAGACGAAGTCTGAGATTATAATTATTTAATAAAAAAGATAAAAACGTGGCAAAATCAATAGTATTAATACCAACATATAACGAAATTGAAAATATTGAAAATATTATTCGTGCAGTTTTACAGCTCGAAGAGAATTTTGATATTTTGATTATAGACGACAATTCGCCTGATAAAACAGGACAAAAAGTAAAAGAATTACAAGTTAGCGAAACTCGTCTTCATTTACTCGAAAGAGAAGGAAAATTGGGACTAGGCACGGCTTACATTACAGGATTTCGCTGGGCATTATCGCATAATTACGAATATATTTTTGAGATGGATGCCGATTTTTCGCATAATCCCAAAGATTTATCGCATTTATATCATGCTTGTGTGGTGGGTGGTGCCGATTTATCGATCGGATCTCGATATATTTCTGGAGTGAATGTTGTTAATTGGGATATAAAACGTATAATTATGTCTTATTATGCTTCCGTTTATGTTCGATTTATTACCCGAATGGATATACAGGATACTACGGCTGGTTTTAAATGCTATCATCGAAAAGTACTAGAAGCAATTGATTTAGATAAAATAAAATTTAAAGGTTATGCTTTTCAAATAGAGATGAAATTTACAGCTTGGAAATTTGGATTTAAAATAAAGGAAGTTCCCATTATTTTTACTGATCGCAAAGAAGGAAGCTCTAAAATGAGTGGTGGGATTTTTAACGAAGCTTTTTGGGGTGTGATAAAAATTAAATGGCAAAGCCTGTTTCGTAAATACGAACGATAAATAAAGAATACATGATATAGTTGATAATCAAGTATTAAC
>JAOZTL010000387.1 GCA_029942205.1 Bacteroidales bacterium
AATTATGAAAACAAAATGTTTCTTTTTCGCTTTATCTTCTTTACAAAATTATTCCGTAGCTAGGCTATGCAAGAATTTTGTGCTTCAATAAAACAAAAAATAAATCATTTTTATAATCATAATTATTACCACAATTTAGTATTTACATTTTATTTTTCAAATTTCTTGCGAATTCCATCTAACATAGTGTCTGTCAGTTTACTAATATCAAATTTCGTTTCTAATCCCCAATCTTTTTGAGCCAATGAATCGTCAATAATTGTAGGCCAAGAATCTGCTATCGGTTGTCTAAAGTCAGATTTATACGATATTTTGAAGTCAGGAAGCCTTTTAACGATCTCCTCATTCAATTCTTTTGGATCAAAGCTGATACCTCCAACATTATATGCTGAATGTATACTTAACCTATCAACAGGACTTTCCATCAATTTTATGGTTGCTTGAACAGCATCGTCCATAAACATCATAGGCAATTTTGTATTTTCAGACAAAAAACATTCATACTTACCTTTACGTATTGCATCATAAAAAATTTCAACTGCATAGTCTGTCGTTCCGCCTCCTGCTTCTGTTTTATAGCTTATCAAGCCTGGATAGCGAATACTTCGTGCGTCTACTCCATATTTTTGGTAGTAATATTCAATCCATCGCTCACCTGCCAATTTGCTAATTCCGTATACAGTATTAGGCTCCATTACAGTCAGCTGTGGTGTATCAATCCGTGGAGTTGTAGGACCAAACACAGCGATAGAACTTGGCCAAAATACTTTCTTCAATTCATCTACTTCTTTTGCCAAATCTAGAATATTCAGCAAACTCTGCATATTAATATGCCAAGCTTGTAGTGGTAATTTTTCTGCATTTCCTGACAATACTGCTGCTAAATGATAAATTTGAGTAATTTTGTGTCTTATAACAAAATGAATCAAACGTTTGTCATCCATTACATCTAAAATTTGAAATGGTCCACTTTCAATTATTTCTACTGATACTTGTTTCAAATCTGTTGCAAATACATTTTCATTTCCATGAATCTTACGTAATGCCATGGTTAGCTCAGAACCAATTTGTCCTGATGCTCCTATTATCAGTATTTTTTCCATTTTTTTGCGTTTTTTATCATTTTTTTTTACAAACACTTATCTTTAGATATTATATTTCCTCTCGAATAATCGTATTCAAATAATCATTCAGTATTTTTGCTTTTTGAAAAATTTCTGTTAAATCATCTAAAAAATGATCTTTTTTAAAAAATTGAGTTTCTAAATTGTATACTTGTGCATAGCTTTTATATCGTAATAATTGTATTTCTGAAAAATCTTTTGGAAAACCTTTTGGGGCAGTTTTTAATTTATCGCCTGCAATTTCACCAAATGAATCAATAAATTCTTTGGATTCAACAATATTTTTCAACTCACTAGGGCTTTGATATATTTCACTTCGTATAGCTTTTAATATATTTGGCTGCGGACAATGTACTCCACCGCCTGCAAATGACTTATTTGTAGGCTCTAAATGCAAATAATAGCCTGCCAATGGACTTTTTCTACCTCCTGAAACTAGATAAGCTCCAAAATTTGTTTTATAAGGTGTTTTATCTTTAGCAAATCGTGTATCTCTATAAATACGAAAAATACTTTTTTTTGCATCAACCATCTTTATTTCGGAATCAAATTCTGCAATTCTAGCTATTAATACATTTGTGAAATTTTCAAATTCTATTTTAGCTTCTTCGTATTCTTGTTTATTATCTAAAAACCATTCTCTTGTATTATTTTTATCGAGGTTGATCAAAAAAGATATAGATTTGTCTAGCATAGTATGAATTAAAAGTGTATTAGTTATAACAAAAATTCGAGATTTATATAAATATAAATTCTAAAAAAAATAAAATTACATCAAAAAAGGCTTATTCTTAATAACACAGAATAAACCTTTCAAAAATATATAAAATATTTTAAATTCTACCAACCTCCTTCTTTTTCTTTATATTGAATAAAAACAGTTACACATCCTTTCTGACGTACTTCTGGAGGTATATATCCTTTTGTTGCGGGTGCTTCTTGCTCAATAGATGTAATATCTATAATTATCCGTAATGTTGTGGAACTTTGTGGGAAAAAATCAAAAAATGGATGAACAGATGCTCCTGTTCCATCATCAAAGTAATCTTTTAATACACAAGTTCCTTTATTACCTGTCTCTGATTCGCCTTTCAATTCCATCACTTTTTCTCCTGTATTTTGATCTAAAATAGTGAATTTCATATCATTATTAAAAACAGGACTTGCATAAAACATCAAACGATAATCGTATTTTTGATTTAAAGGTAAGATAAATTCATATTTTCGACCAGTATAACATGCAGCACTCCTAGATAGTTGATCTATTTTAAAAGTTTTAGTAGGATAGCGTAAATCTAAAGTTCGCTGGCAATTTAATTTTTGAGCGTGTCCTAGGTTTGTCAAACCCAATATAAATAAAAAAATTAAGCTAATTTTTAATATTTTCATGTGTTAAGTTTTTTAAAGTCTATATATCTTTAATTTTTTTAATCCAATAAAGCACTTATAATAATTCATCCAACTAAATACTGTAGGAATACATATAGATTATACTTGTGCCTCATAGACCTTTTTTTTAAGCATTTTACTAAGCATTATTGCCTGTTATAGCATTTCTTACTTTTTTTATTGCTTGCTTTAGTTCTTCAAATTGCTCGATTGTTATTTGTATTCGAGAATTTCCTCCAACTACAATCTGACTTTCATCTGAACCGTCTTGTATACTTTCAATTTGTACTCTTTCTAAACGTGAAAAAACGTTATTTATTGGCTCTAATGTAACTAATGTTGATGCTACATTTTTGTGTTCTTTATTCTGCTGCAAATATAATATTAAATTTTCAAAAATAAGTTTTTGATCTGCAATTAATTGTATGGTAGGATTTTGTTCATTAAAATTTCCGACTAAATTGGTTACAATATACATGCTTTCAAGCCAACCTCCTGTTACAATAAGGGCTAATGTTTCGTCGCGTTCATTTCGTTCCAAATACCGTACAATGTCCATGTAGGTATCACTTGAAATTTCGAGTAATGAATCTTTATCTTCGATAATATTGTCAATCCGACTCATCAGGCTTTGATCAAATACTTGACTTAATTCGATTTCATCGCTTAATGCACGTACTGTTCCCAAATAGTCTATTGTTTCTTGATATTTATCAAACGATGCAACATAGGCTAAATCCGCAGAATAAATTCCAAAATTAAGCTCTTTTGATTTAGTATCTAAGTATTTATCTGTATTTGATGTTGAATTTAATACATCACCCGAAAAAACAAGTTTATCATCTTGTGTAAAAGCAAACATACTTTCTGGCGAAGGAATCATATAAAATGTTTCATTTAATACCTCGAAATCACTTTCCTGATTCGATAAATCTACTTCGGTATTATCTTCCGTAGAATCCGAGCTACATCCGAAAATAAGGGTCAAAGCCAGAAAGCCAGATAAAAATTTAAGTTTCTGTAAATTTATTGTCATGATAATAAAATTATAAGTTAGCAAAATTAGTTATTTAGTGATATTTGTTTGTTTTAATACAATAGCAATATTTTTGTCTCGTTTAAGAACTTTAATAAACATGACCAAAAATATTGCCAATTTTTTCAAAACTTCCTTTTTTTTTGATAATCAAAACGTTTATATCCAAAAAAAATAGAGACTAGTACTTTGGCTTATACCCTATTTATTTATGTATTAATAAAAAATCTACGCTATAAAGCTATATTATAGGATAAAGTACTTACGAATATCAACGTTTTTTTTTTAGCTTAATTGTGTTTTTATTATCTAAGGTCTTCTACCTTTTTGATGTTGCTTACGTATTCTTATAAAATCATAATAATGAATGATTTATCAAAAAATAAATATAAACTTAATTTTGTCAATATACTTGATACTTATAAATAATCACATAAACTTTAC
>JAOZTL010000388.1 GCA_029942205.1 Bacteroidales bacterium
AAATAACATATAACAGTTATACTCGTTCATTTGTCCTTTAACTTCCTTAAAAAAAACCTTTAATAGCGATGCTATTGGCAGATTTTTTAAGTAGTTAAAGAACAAAGCAAGTTCTAACGATTAGCTTATTTAATTTATGTTCCTAAGTAGAAAGAGTTTTTTGTTTTTCATGTTAAAATCTACTAATTTTCTTTCTACTTTCTACTAAAATCTTTTGTTCAATATCAGTATCAAAAAAAAGATAATACGCTGATAATCAATTAATATTAACTTGAAAAAGTAAAATTATTTATATAATTAAAAAAAAGATGCCTAAAGAATAATCTAAGCATTAGTAAATTAGCAATCATTTATGCCCGATTTAGAAAATCCAAATATTGAGTATTCTAAAAAAATAAAAGCACTCGAAAGCCAAATATTTTTTTTACAGCACCAGCCTGTCAATAATTCTTTGCTGAAAATATTAAATAATATTGATGCAATCATTTACGTAACAGGAATTGAGGACTCTAAAATTCGCTATACGAATAAATTTGCACAAGAAATATTTGGAATACCAGGCACAGAACCTTGCTGGACTTTCTTTAAAGATTCAACAACTGAATGCGAATGCCATTTTTGTTCACTAAAAAACCTAAAACTTCTCAAAAATAAAACTTACATTTTTGAATTTAAGCATCCATACAATAATAGGTGGTATAAAGCTTATGATCAGATAATTACTTGGACAGACAACACACAAGTCTTATTAAAAATAGCTTATGACATCACCGATTTTAAAAAAGATGAACGTAAATTATTTCAATTACTGTCATTAAATAAATTAGCCCTTGAGGTTTCCGACTTCTTAAATCAAACAGAAGCTAGTGCTCCGAATATTTATAATTTATTAAAAATTATTTCAAATAAATTTAGCTCCGAAGATTTATTCTTTTTAGAGACGACCCAAAATGTGCTGTACAAACAAAAACATTCTGAAAAACAAGAAAAATTATTGTTAAAACCATCCGATAATAATATTTTGCTTGAGTTAAGAAAAATAATTAACACAAAACAAATTCTAGTTTCTCACCGATTCAAAACGGATTACCCAAATTTAGCAGAGACTATTTTTTTTGGCTTGCAACCCGAAAAATTAATCATCGTTCCTATAAAAAATAACACACAAATAATAGGCTATTTGGGAGCAAGTAAATCAGAAAATACTGAAAATTGGACAATTTCGGAAATAAATTTATTCCAAACCATCGCTCCTTTGCTATCCAATACTTACCAAAAGTATGATGCTTTACAAAAATTAAAATTAAACCAAATAGAGCTACAAACAACAAATGCCGAAAAAGACAAACTTTTCTCTATTATAGCACATGATTTGCGTAGTCCAATTGGCAGTATAATCTCATTAGCTAGTCATATTCACGAAAATTTTGAGGAATGGGATTCCGATCAACTAAAAAAATTCATCGAATTGGTGAAAGAAAATTCGATGCAAGGTTTAAATTTGCTAGAGAATTTGCTTAATTGGGCAAGATCGAAAACTAGTCAACTAAAAATCATAAAGGAAAAGACAAGTATTAATTCTTTAATGACTAATTTAGTGAATTTATACAAGCCAATTTGTATAAATAAAGAGATTAAAATTATTTTAGACACTACAAATGATTTTCTTTTTGACACGGATAAAAATATATTAACTGTTGTGCTGAGAAATATTATTTCAAATGCAATAAAATTTACACCAAGAAAAGGTACTATTACTATTCATGCCAAACAATCTAAAAAAGAAACTATTATAGAAATAAAAGATACAGGCATTGGAATAGATCCCGAAAAATTAGACAAATTATTTTCATTTGATAATAATATTTCGTCACCAGGAACTGAGAATGAGAAAGGTACTGGACTAGGATTATTATTATGCAAAGAATATATTGAAAAATTAGGAGGTCGAATAAAAGTAAAAAGTACACCTAAAAAAGGGAGTGTATTTACAATTATATTATAAATCATTGATTGTAATACTCAATATTTTGTTAAATTATGAATTACAAATTAAAACACAATTTTTCAATGATTTATCTTAAACATACAATGCTTTTCAATTTTTTGTAAATCAAATATATACAGAAACTTAACGAACCATTGTTAAATTACAGGAGATTTAAAAACGTCTATTTCACTAAATAGTATAAATTTACAGAATTGCGTAAGCAACATAAATAGGTCGAAGACCTTAAAAAAAATATACAAATGAGTAAAGAAATATTAAAATTACAGCCCGAACACCTTTGGGGAAATTTTTATTCACTAACCCAAATACCACGCCCATCCAAAAAAGAAGGCAAAATTATTGAGTTTATGAAGCAATTTGGCGAAAACTTAGGACTTGAAACTCAAGTAGATAAAGTAGGCAATGTGCTTATTCGCAAAGTAGCTACTGCAGGAATGGAAGGCAGACAAACGATCATTTTGCAAGCCCATTTGGATATGGTTCCACAAAAAAATTCAACGATCGATCATAATTTTGAAACCGATCCAATTGACGCTTATATCGATGGTGCCTGGGTTACAGCAAATAATACAACTCTTGGTGCCGATAATGGAATGGGCGTAGCAGCTGCGATGTCGATTCTGCAATCAACTGATTTAGTGCATGGAGCAATAGAAGCCTTATTCACAATCGATGAAGAAACGGGCATGACTGGTGCATTTAATTTAGAGCCAGACTTTCTAAAAGGTGATATTTTGTTGAATTTGGATTCTGAAGACGAAGGCGAACTTTATATCGGTTGCGCTGGAGGTATGGACACAACTTCCACTGCTTCTTTTAATTACGATGAAGTTCCTGCGAATTTCACTGCTTATAAAGTAAGCATAACAGGTCTAAAAGGCGGACATTCAGGATTAGACATTATTCTCAAACGAGGTAATGCCATCAAAATATTGAATCGCCTATTAATCAATGCAAATGAACATTTAGGTTTGTTGATTTTTGATTTTGAGGGAGGAAATATTCGCAACGCAATTCCACGCGAAGCATTTGCGACTGTACTGATTCCCGAATCAGAAGAAGCTACATTCAAACAGTATGCAGACGAAATTGCAGAAATTTATATCAATAAAATAGCCACAGACGACCCTGCACTGAAAATCACTTTAGAAAAAACAGAAAATCCAGGTAAAGCAATGGATGTCAAATCATTAGATAATTTTTTGAATGCAGTGCACCAATGCCCCAGTGGCGTGATAAAAATGATTGATGACATGCCTGATGTGCCCGAAACATCTACCAATTTATCGATTGTTACGGCAAAAGAAGGACAAATAGAAATAGCAACGCTGCAACGTAGCTCTAGCGACAAAGGAAAACTGGACTCAAGTAATCAAATAAAATCGATAAGCGAAAGATATGGGTTTACTGTCGTTCAATCAGGCGATTACCCTGGTTGGGATCCAAATCTAAAATCTCCAATCTTGAAAAGCATGAAAGAAGCTTATAATACTCAATTTGGAAAAATTCCTGAAGTGAAAGTAATACATGCAGGATTAGAATGCGGAATATTAGGAAGTATTTATAAAAATTTGGATATGATTTCTTTTGGACCAACCATTCGTTTTCCGCATTCACCAGACGAAAAAGTAAATATTCCATCAGTAAACAAATTTTGGGATTACTTAACCGAAACACTCAAAAATGCCCCTTTAAAATAAACAATATCAAACTTTGCTGAATTTGACAGAAAACAGCAAAGTTTTTTTTTATTGTATAATACAAATAAAAATAACAATCTAAATAATTAAAAAGTAACGAATGACTGAAAAAATAAAATTAATTAAAGACTCTAAAACAATTCGGTGGATTGTGCTCATTATTGTGAGTTTCGTCATGGCAACGAATTATTATTTTTATGATGCGTTATCTTCCATCAAATCAACCATGATGGCAGAATTAGACTTCACAAATATCGAATACG
>JAOZTL010000389.1 GCA_029942205.1 Bacteroidales bacterium
CGTGCATTGGTGTTGTAGTTTTGCTCTTGTCCGTTTAATCGTAAAGAGAACCCACGCTTGCCGTTGTAAGTCTTTTCGGTTACATAAAACCCGATGCTACTTTTGTGCGAGCGAGCGATATTTGAGAAATTAGCAGCATATTCACTTCCCGATCCCATGCCATGTGCAACGTAGTCAAAGAATACGATTTCTTGCTTTTTCAGATCAATAACATAAAATCGTCTTTCGTTAGCCGATTGGCTAAAGTTAATAATACTCAAAAAGTGACTATTGATTTTGTTTTCCGAAAGAAGTTTGTAATATCCCTTTAATCCTGTTCGAAGCAATTCTAGCGATAAATTTTCATTCTGAAGGTTGGTATGTAATGTGTTTACATAATCGTCAAATTGTTGTGTTTCACTTTTTTCTTCTACATTGAGAAGGAAATCGGGTCCCATGAACGAAGCGTGTAGCTGTCCGTTGGTAGGAATTAATAAAAAAAGCGAGGTAAATAATAGACTGAATAAGCGTATTTTGATGTTCATAATTTTGATGAATGAGTCATTTTATTTGGCAAAACTAAAACTTTTTTTTTGTTAAAAAAATTAAAAGTCTTTTTTTCACACAAATACTTGATTTGTTTTTACTTCTGTTTAAACTAATTAGATTAGTATTAGTTTCTTTTTTCATATAAAACAAATAACATGCCAATAAAAAATCAGAAAAATACAAAAGGAATGCTTAGTACTGATACTTCTATGTTTGAACTGGGTTATTCTGTGTGTTTCACTTGATGGTGTATTTCGTTTTTGCTCTTTTTTTGCCTTTTTGTGATTGTTTATCTTTTCCCTAAAATTACTGTCTTTTTTTCATTTCTCTGCCACACTCAATTTAAAATAATCTTTCTTGCTTTCTACTTAGTATCACAACCAATTTCTGTTGTATGCGTAATTCATAATTATGAGAGCATTTCAGTATAAAACATGGAGTAATAAAAATAAATAAATTTTGCTCGTTTATGGGACTATCTCAAAAAATATTTCTGTTTCTCTATTTTCTTTTTACTTTAGTGCATGCGAAAAACAACACATTTTGCTAATGGTATTAATTTGGTTTTATTGATTTTAAAAAAAACGATAAACACATGAAACGATCAAGAAGAATTAAAGAATAATTTAATTTCAATAACTCACAAAAACAAAACAAATGAAAAAACAACTACAAAAAATGTCATTATGGTTGCTTCTGATTTTATTCACGAGCACGCTACAAGCACAAGAAATAACAAAACCATCCGATTTTTTTGGATTTGAGCCAGGGAGCGACCGTATGGTTTTTGGTTATGAAAAAATGATCGAATATTTACAAAAAGTAGATGCCGAATCTACTAAACTGAAAATGATAGAAATTGGGCAATCGCCATTGGGACGACCAATGTACATCGCTTTTGTATCGTCGGAAGCCAATTTGAATAATCTGGAAAACTTGCGTGAAATCAACAAACGCTTGGCGCTTGATCCAAATATTGCTACGAGCGAGAAAGAAACAATGATTAAAAACGGAAAAGTATTTCTGCTGGCAACTCTGTCGATGCACTCCAACGAAGTGGGACCCTCGCAAGCGTTCCCTACCATTGTTCATCAGTTATTAACTGCTACCGATGCCGAAACTATGGCTATGCTCGATGAAGTGGTTTACATGGTCGTGCCATCACACAATCCCGATGGAATGAATATGATTGTTGATAATTTTAATAAATATAAAGGAACAAAATACGAAGGATCGAGCATGCCAGGCGTGTACCACAAGTACGTAGGACACGATAATAATCGAGATTTTGTAATTTTAACACAATCCGACACCAAAGCGATTTCGTACATCACAGGGCAAACTTGGTTTCCGCAAGCAATGGTAGAAAAGCACCAAATGAGTTCGATAGGACCTCGCTATTTTGTGCCACCTAATCACGATCCGATAGCCGAGAATATTGATGCTGAATTGTTTTTGTGGAGTGGTGTTTTTGGTCAGAATATGGCTACAGACATGAAAACGGCAGGTTTGACAGGCATTTCGCAGCATTATGCGTTTGATTATTATTGGCCAGGTGCAACACAAACCAGCATGTGGAAAAACGTCATTTCTTTTTTGACCGAAGCTGCAAGTGTACACATCGCAAAGCCAATTTATATCGAACCAACCGAGCTCATCGGGCGTGGTAAAGGATTGTCTGAATACAAAAAAGGAATCAATATGCCTGCTCCTTGGACTGGTGGCTGGTGGCGTTTGAGCGACATCATGCAATACGAAATAGAATCGACTTATTCCATCATCCATACTTCTTATTTGTATAAAGAAAGAATACTCCGATTTAGAAATGCAGTATGCGTGCGTGAAGTAAACAGAGGGCTGCAAGAAGCTCCTTATTATTACATCATACCCAAAGTACAGCACAATCAAAGTGAATTGGTAGAGCTTGTAAATTTATTGAATGAGCATGGGCTGGATGTTTATGAATTGAACGAAAACCAAACGCTGGATGGGCGAGTTTTTGCTAAAGGAGACATCGTAGTTCCGCTGGCGCAGCCTTTCCGTGCTTTTGTGAAAGAAATAATGGAAATTCAATATTTCCCCGAAAGGCACTACACACCAAATGGAAAACTGATTAAACCATACGACATTACCAGTTGGTCGTTGCCGTTGCACAAGGGATTAGAATCGTATGAAATCGATATTCGATCGGAAGCTTTTGAGAAAAAATGGACAGAAATAACCAGCGAGTATTCTTTAAGCGACAATCAGACGGCTAATGATTATGCTTATGTCATTCTTTCGGCTAATAATAACGAAAGTTACCAATTGGTGTTTGAAGCCTTGGCGGCTGGCGTGTCCATCGAGCAATTGGATGCTCCGTTTGAAACGGCTCCTGCTGGTAGTTTTGTTATCAAGAAAAATAAAAAACTGAACAAATTATTGGAAAAAGCAAAAGTTACGCCTCTGTTTACCAACAATGCGCCCAATGTGGCTACTCGGAAATTAGACATGCCACGCATTGCACTTGTCGAAACGTACATGCATGATATGGATGCAGGCTGGACTCGCTTCGTGTTTGATACTTACCAATTGCCGTTTACGGTGGTACATCCAGGCGATTTTGAGAGTACTGATTTTAGTAAATTTGATGTCGTCATTTTTCCTGATGCCAATTCGGATGTATTGATGCACGGAAAATACAAAAGAGGTGGTGCTTATCACATCACTAGTTATCCGCCAGAATACACCAAAGGCATTGGCTCGAAGGGAATGGCAAAACTCATGGCATTTTCCGAAAACGGTGGAATCGTTATTTCTTGGGGAAAATCTACAAAACTGTTCGATGGCGAATTGAAAGCTCCAAACGGGGAGAAATTCCAATTGCCTTATTCCGATATTTCCAGCGGGCTTAATAAAAAAGGATTATACTGCCCTGGGTCATTTGTTCAATTATTGCTAAAACCCGATCATCCATTGACTTATGGTATGGAAGCTTCTACTGGCGTGTTTTATCGTGGCAAGCCCGTGTTTTCAACGTCATTTCCTAATTTTGATATGGATAGACGAGTGATTGGAACATTTCCAGAAAAGAATATTTTGCTAAGTGGCTACATGGAAAATGAAAAATTGATAAGTAATCGTGCAGGAATGATTTGGATGAAAAAAGGAAAAGGACAATTCATTTTAATGGCATTTAGTCCCATTTTTCGATCGTCTACACCTACATCGTATAAGCTGGTGTTTAATTCTATTTTATTACCAAAGTTATAAGGTCTTCGACCTGTTTGATGTTGCTTACGCAGATGTACAAAGTTAAGTAATACCAATTTAATATCAAAATACCCGAAATAAATTCAAAATATTTTTTTGTTTTACAATCTTCAAATTTTCAGCATAGCCCTACGGTTAAAATTTTAAGTGCAGTAAAACGGAAAAAGATAACGGATTTATTGGGTGTTTTGGT
>JAOZTL010000390.1 GCA_029942205.1 Bacteroidales bacterium
TTGCGCTCTAAGTCTAAAAGATATTGTTCCGAAACTTTTGACATTGCTTGAGATACTTCACCACCAGCAATTACATAACCCAATTTCTCGGCAATTAATTTGTCATGTTCCGACATGTATTTACCAACAGTCATCGAGTCGGCACCAACATAAACAAGACCTAAAGCTTCTTTACCTAATATTTTGATGTCATTTCTTGGAGCAGGCTGCGAGTATCCTTTTTCGACCATGTTCAATGCTGTTTTCTTAGCATAAGCCAATTGATCTACTTTACTAACGATAACTTCATCAATACCTTTGCGTAAATAACCCAAATCGAATGCTTCGTAAGCCGAAGTAGAAACTTTTGCTTGACCGATAGCTAAAAATCTGTCAGTGAAAGCATTGGTTCTGATGTCCCCATTCTTAAGTTCGTCAGATAAGCGAAGAGCAAATTCTTTTGTTCCGCCACCACCAGGGATAACACCAACACCAAATTCTACTAATCCCATGTAAGTTTCAGCATGAGCAATTACTTTGTCAGCATGCATGCTTATTTCGCATCCACCGCCAAGAGTCATTCCGTGAGGAGCAGCAATTACAGGAATCGAAGAGTAACGCAAGCGCATTGTAGTTTTTTGGAACATTTGAACAGCAAAATTCAATTCGTCCCATTCTTGCTCTACAGCATACATAAATATCATACCTACATTGGCACCAGCCGAGAAGTGATCTGCTTCGTTTGAAATAACAAGGGCTTTGTAGTCGGCCTCAGCCATGTCTACTGCTTTGTTTAATGCTTGAAGAGTTCCAGCACCGATGGTGTTCATTTTGCTATGAAATTCTACATTCAATACGCCATCACCGATGTCAAAAATAGAAGCTTCTTTGTTTTCCCAAACGATGTTTGTTTCACGTAGGGTAGCAAGAGAAAGTAATTCTTCTGATCCAGGGATTACTTCGTATGATTTGCTGGCGATGTTATAATACATTTTTTTGCCGCCTTCGATTTTGTAGAATGTTTCAACACCGCTTTCGAGCATGTCGTATACCCATTGGGCAGGTTTTTTACCCATTTCTTCCATTCCTTTTACTGCTTGAGCTACGCCCACAGCATCCCATGTTTGGAAAGGGCCAAATTGCCAACCAAAACCAGCGTTTAGTCCATCGTCGATTTTATATACTTCGTCAGCGATTTCAGGAATACGGTTTGATGCAAATTGGAATAATGAATAGAATGATTTTTTGTAGAAGCTTCCTACTTTTCCGTCGTCAGCAATAAGAAT
This sequence comes from Bacteroidales bacterium, assembly GCA_029942205.1. Taxonomy (GTDB): domain Bacteria; phylum Bacteroidota; class Bacteroidia; order Bacteroidales; family JAOZTL01; genus JAOZTL01. The sequence continues at coordinate 1,266 of JAOZTL010000390.1, forward strand.
CTGTAAACGTTTCGTTAAATCGTCTACACCTTTTGTTTTTTCTAATACGGCAAATTTAGGACGTGGAGTTTCCACATATTCCATGGTATTGAAATCCAGAGTTAAGAATTTTTTCTTTCCGTCTTCAACTACTTTCTTGAAAAAACCTTGTTTTGTTTTAGAACCCAACCATTTGTTGTCCAACATTTTTTGAAGATAAGCAGGTACTTCAAAAGCTGCATTGGCTTCGTCTTTTGTGTTTTCACGAATACCGTCAGCAACATGAACTAATGTATCCAAACCAACAACGTCAGCAGTACGGAATGTTGCCGATTTTGCACGACCAATAATAGGGCCTGTTAATTTGTCAATTTCTGGAATTGTCAAATCATAATCTTTTACATTATTGAACAATTCCATGATAGAGAATGTACCTACACGGTTTGCAATAAATGCAGGAGTATCTTTAGCAACAACAGTTGTTTTGCCTAAAAATCTACGAGCATAATCGCTCAAAAACGCCATTACTTCAGGATCTGTTTTTGTAGAAGCGATTAATTCAAATAATTTCAAATAACGTGGAGGATTGAAAAAGTGTGTTCCACAGAAATTCTTTTGGAAATCTTCGCTACGTCCTTCAATCATCATTTCCAATGGAATACCCGAAGTATTTGATGTCACAAGCGTTCCTTCTTTACGATATTTTTCAACTTGATCGAAAACGATTTTTTTGATGTCTAAGCGTTCTATAACAACTTCGATCACCCAATCGCACGAGTTGATGTCTTTCATGTTATCGTCCATGTTGCCAGTAGTAATACGGCTAGCGAACGATTTTTTGTAAATTGGTGATGGTTTTGATTTCAAAGCAGCAGTTAGTGAATCATTCACTATTCTGTTACGAACAGCTTTGTTTTCAATAGTTAAGCCTTTTGCTTTTTCTTTGTCGTTAAGTTCTCTAGGGACAATGTCTAGTAGCAAAACTTCGATTCCGATATTTGCAAAATGACAAGCAATGCCCGATCCCATAACTCCAGATCCTAGTATGGCTACTTTATTTATTCTTCTGGTCATAATATAATGATGTTAATGATTTATTGGAGGATTTCTCCTTTTTTATTTTATTTTTCGTTAAGAGTGTTTATTATTGAATTTCGTGTGAGAGAGTTGATGGTTTGCGATACTCGTATAAAAATATCAAGATCTTTGGTTTCTATTTTATTTAAGATTCGTTGATTAAATTCAACAATGGCCGATTTTGCTTGTTTTCTTTTTTGTACTCCTTCTCGAGTTAAAAATATGCGAACAACACGTTTGTCGGTTTTATCTCCTTTTCGGAATATCAAACCACTTTCTTCCATGTTTTTGAGTAATCGGCTTAAGCTTGTTGGTTCCATTCCCATCAACGGAGCTATTTTTGTCGCAGGTGTACCTTCTTTAGATACATTGATTAATACATAACCGATGGTTTGCGAAAGACCATGATTATTAGCTATTTGATTGTACATGCGAGTGATTGCATGCCAGGTTGATTTTACATGAAAATCTACGGTTTCTTCTAGTTTCACTTTCGTCTAAATTTTATTATGCGTGCATTGCAAATATATGAAAAAAAAAGCTATGCATGCAAAGTATTTTCAAAAAAAAATTCCCAAATTTGTCCACAGAAATTTAATCCCCTTATTACCATTGAAAAGCAAGGGATTTTATTTATTTAAAAATAAATAAATATGTTGAACAACACTTAATAAAGAGAGAAAAAACATGAAAGAATTAGAAAAATATAGACATCAAATTTCGGTTGATGTGCGTTATGACGATTTAGACACCATGGGACATGTCAATAATAAGATGTATTTGAGTTATTTGGAAGAAGCTCGGATTGGTTATCACGAAGACGTTTTTTTGTTTGATAAAAAGACGTTAGCATTCCATGTTGTGGTAGGAAGAATCGATATAAAATACATTGCGCCTATTTTATATGGCGATCAAGTAACATTGTATACCCGATGCTCTCGCATAGGCAAACGTAGTTTTGATATGGAAACGCTCATTATACGATTCAACAAAGGAAAGCAGCAATTGTGCGCACAATGTACTGTAACAATGGTATCGATTGATGTAAAAACGGGCAAATCGATGGATAATCCGCTTAGCGAGATCGAAGCCATGCGGAAATACGAAAAGACAGAGCCAGTTAATTCTTAAGATTAATAGTTCGGTGTGGTTTTTCAAATATACTGAAAATGAGAACTTTGGTGGAATTTGCTTAGTTTAGTCATAATGTTTATTATTAACAACATAACGATTTAAAAACTGCAACTTTGCCAAAGTTTAATAAAGCATTGAAAGGCGAAGACTTAATTTAATGTTGCTCACGCAATTCTGTAAATTTTGATGATTCAGCAAGATATATAATTATATATTTGCTTTTCCCTAAGCTATTGATTCCGATTGTATTTATTGTTTGGTTACTCATGTTTCAATGGTTCGTTAAGTTTCTGTATCTATAATTTATTTACAGAAAATTAAAAAGCATTGTTTATTTAAGATAAGTCATTGAAATACTGTATTTTAATTTGCAATTCATAATTTAACGAAGTGTTGTTTATTCTATCGCAGGATTATGATTTCCGTTAGCATTCCACATTCCCCAGCCTGTATATTCGGTTGGTTTTTTGGTATTGATCGAGATCACCTTGCCATCGTCGCTACTTACGTATA
>JAOZTL010000391.1 GCA_029942205.1 Bacteroidales bacterium
AATGAATATGCATTTGCTTCTTTTATTTTTTGTCCAATTTCGTCTCCATTTTCTTGCGTAAAATGAATAATAAATTTCAAAAACTCATAAGTAGCTAATACTCTATCAGCAAATGGTTTAAACATGTGTGCTTCGGTAGTAAAACTAAATGTATTGAACATGGAACTGTAGCCCGTCGAATATCGTGGATGGTCAATAAAATCAACAATTCCATTGTCGGGGATTCCTTTTATTGGCATCACATAAGGAGTTATTAAATATTTTGTTTTATTCATATTTTCATATAAATATGGCAAAATTTTTTCTTTCATATAACTTGCCAAAACGGGATTAAATTTATCATTCTGACTAGCAATAAGTGTCATTACATACTGATAATCAGCACCATTTGATGTATGCGTGTCTATAAAAAAATCGGGTCGCCATGCTTGGAATAATTGCACAAAAGACTTAGCATTTTCAGAATCACATTTCATAAAATCTCGATTCAAATCTAAATTCTTTGCATTGCCTCGAAAACCATAAAGTTTTGGTCCATTCTGATTTGTACGGCTAGTCGCACTTCTATTGTGTGCACCTCCAATATTATACAAGGGAACAATACATAAAACCGTATTTCCAATAGATTTGTGTAAATCTGTCTTTTTCTCAAGAATTTCGTAAGCTAATTTCAAGCTGGCATCGACACCACAAGGCTCGCCTGGATGAATACCATTATTTACAAAAATAACTCTTTGTTGTTTATTTTTGGCTACTTTTGCATCAAAAATATGGTTCTTAGAAATGACAAAAAGCCGAATTGGTAAACCAAAATCCGTTTGTCCATAAGTTAGGAATTCTGCATCTGGATATTTTTTTGCTAATTTTTCATATTCTTTTATCAAATTTTCATATTCAATTGTTTCATTATCTTGATATGAATTTTGAACCTGAGCATACGTCAAATACGAAAACATACTCAACAATACGACAATTATATCTTTCATAGAATGCTGTTTTTTTTAGAAACTTTTATTAACAAAGGACTATGTTATATCAAAAAAAAACCACTAAATATTGATTTTCAGTAGTTAATGTGTATTTTTTTCATAAAAAAACTAATCTTCGTCTGGCGACAACAAAAATCCGATAACTAAAATATCATCCGTTTGTTCTGTATTTACCATCCAATCTTCAATTGTTTTTTCTAATATTTCTCGCTGCTCGTCTAAAGGTTTAGCAGACAGATTTAAAATTAATTCTTTCATTCGCTTAATCATAAATTTACGTTCTCTCGCTCCACCAAATTGATCTTGAAATCCATCCGAAAAAATATAAAACATAATAGGTTCATCTGCATACGAAATTTCATGGCTAACAAATATCTTCTCTTCTCCTTTTCGCTGATAACCACCAATAGGCTTTTTGTCTCCTTTTATTTGAAATAGTTCTCTGTTTTTAACATAAAGTAATGGATTATTAGCTCCTGCAAATCGAACATTTTTTGCTTCTTTATCAATCACACACAAAGCCATATCCATACCATCCTGATTTTCACTGGTATCTTGTTTTAGAGCTTTAATTACGAATTTATTTTTTAATCGTAATATTTCGGCAGGATCCGACACTCCACTTGTTACAATTGTCGATAGTATTTCACTTCCAATCATACTCATAAATGCACCAGGCACGCCATGACCAGTACAATCCACTGCGGTATAAAATATTTTATTATCTTTATTTGCAAACCAATAAAAATCACCACTAACAATGTCTCGTGGTTTAAATAAAATAAACGAATTTATAGCCCCATCAATATTTTCTTGTATAGGAAGCATGGCATCTTGTATGCGTTTTGCATAATTAATACTTGCCGTTATATTTTTATTTTTTTCTTCTATTTCTTCTTTTTGTTGCTCTAATATTTGATTTTTTTGCAAAATCTCAGCTGTCCGTTCTAATACAATTTCTTCCAAGCGTTCTTTTTCTCGTACAAGCCTTCGTGTATAAATTTTAATGATAAGCCAAAGCATTAGCCCGAATATAATTACATAAATAATATACGCCCAAACGGTAAAATACCATGGAGGTAAAATCTCAAATCTAAAAATCGAAATACTACTTTCGACTCCATACAAGTTTCGTGCTTGTACATGAAAGCTATAACTCCCTGATTCTAAATTAGAATACTCCTTAAATGATTTTTTCTTCCAATCAGACCACTCAGGATCGTTTCCTTCTAAGAAAAAACGATATTCTGTTTTATTTGGCATTTCATAAAAACTTGCCGAAAAAGTAAAACGTAAATCGTTATTTTGATACGTAAAAATAGGTATCTGAGCTTGTTCATATTGGTAATTTACACTATCAGAATATACGCCTCCAAAAATAGTAGAATCGTTTGATATTAATTCAACTTTACGAATTAAAACTTGATATATTTCTTCAAAATCTTTATTTATTGTAGGATCATAATGAATAAATCCTTTATCAGTTCCAATAATAATTTTACCATCGCCAATATCGCCTATATGCTGAATAAAGCCACTTAAACGAACAAATGGATTACTAATGAAAACATAATCATCCTTTTCTTTTAATCTAAAAATACCAAGTTCATAAATTAATTTACTCTTACTTTTAGAATTATTTGCATATTTTATCCAAATATTTCCTTTTGAATCTTCTACTGCTTTACTAACTAATGTATTAGCTCCTAATTTATTTCCAAATAAAGTATCTGGAAAAAAACCATTTTTATCTTTGTCAAAAACAAATAAGCCTCCTTCTGTTGCAAATAAAATGTTCTTGCTTGTATTAAATACAAAATATTTACTGCTTTCTGGTAATTTATTATTCGTATCAAAAAAATTCAAATCAACCACACTGTCTCGCTCTGGATTTAGTCTGAATCGATAAACGCCTCGTCCATTCTCAGGAACCCAAAAACAGCTATCTTTCTCTACATAAATAGCATGGCGCATCATTTTCTGAAAACCTTTTACTTGATGCTTCAATTTCCATTTATTTTTTTTCTCTATAATGTACAGCCCTGTTTTTGCAAATAAGATTAATTCGTTAGGATTATTTGTTTTTTTTATATGATAAGCTGCTATATTTTCACTTATTGTTACGATTTGGTTCATTTCCGTTACTTGAGCTCCTCTTGCCGAAGTCGAATAAAATAACTCTCCATTAGCAGTATCTAAACCAAATGCTTGAGCGGCATCTTTTGAAATTTTTCTAAATAAATTAGAATTTTCACGATCCAAATCACTATCTTGAAGTCTTTCCTGATGTGTCCAATTTGCAGAATAAAGACTAGATTCTGTCCCTATGTACAATTTGTCGTTAAAAAAGGCAGACGAAAGTATTTTTTCATCAAAGCCATAATAAGAATCAAAACGAGAAAAAGGCAAACTAAGCATCACATACGAAATTCCATTTCCATGTGCAACCCACAGGTTTCGATGAGAATCGTAATAGGATGAAAATACAAAGCTATCTTCTAAGCCATTTTTTTTGTCAATATGTTCTATTATATTTCCTTTTTTGTCTAAAATTATAATTCCCCCAGTATATAAGGATACCACGTAAAAAGATTTTTCGACAAAGCTAACATGGAGTACTTTTCCTTTGATTAAAAAACTGTCTGCTGACGTTTTAAATGGAGTAAACTCTTTCTGATCGTATAAAAAAAGACCATTACGTAAAGAAACGACTAATAAATGTGTATCATCATAAGGTAAAATGGCACGAATACTTGATTTTACAAAGTTTTCACCTGAAGGAATTACCTTTATTTTGCCTTCGTTAAACAGCGTAATGCCTTTATTCTTGAATATTAAATATAAATTATCATTACAATAATAGGCCTGCCTGATAGCATCTTTTAATTCAAAGACTTCAACTTTTTCATCTCGATAGAGGTATATTTTTTTTGACTTATTGGCAATAAAAAAAACACCTTGGGGGGTTACT
>JAOZTL010000392.1 GCA_029942205.1 Bacteroidales bacterium
TCCAAAAAATAAATATTAAAACAGACGAAATCTGTATTTATACTAATGTTGGAACAAAAAAAATAGAAATTAGTAATAAATAATATCACACAAAAAGTGAACAACATCGAAAAATGCAGAAACAATTTAAATTAAGGAGTCGAATAAAATTAATTGCATATTTATTTTTTGATAAGTTGTTGATTATGATAGTTTTGCATGAGTATGTAAGCAACATCAAATAAGCTGAAGACCTTAATTGAAAATAAAAATATAAAAAAGTTAGCTGTTTCAGTTATTTTATTTATATTTGATTAATAAAATTTAAGACATAAAACTAACAAATGGCAGTATCGCAGCCAGACATAGATCGACTGATAGACGCTTATTTGAGCGTATCTACATATAACTTTAAGGACTATTCCATAAAGTCATTTATGCGTCGTATTGAGAAATTGATGATGGATAACAAACTGGATGTCGAAGGTTTAATAAATAAAATTACAACAGATGCCATTTTTGTTGAGCAATCAGTAAAAGATATTACCGTGAATACGACAGAACTTTTTCGTGATCCGAAAATCTGGCATGCTATCCGTTACCGTATACTCGAAAAATTAAAAGACCAACGACGCATTAATATTTGGCATGCAGGATCATCTACTGGACAAGAAGTGTATTCTATGATGATTTTGCTTAATGAAATGGGCTTACTTGACAAAACGAATATTTTTGCTTCTGATATTAATACAGATGTTATTGATACAGCAAAAAAAGGAGAATACATTTACCGATTCAACTTAGATTACTTAGATAATTTTAATCAAGTTGTTCGCCAAAACCCTTACAATTTTGATGAATTTAAAGAAGTTCCTTATTCTAAATATTTTGAAATAGATAAAGCAAAAGATATTATTAAACTTAATTCATTTTTGAGAAAAAAACCTGTTTATTTTAAACATGATCTCGTAAACGATGGAAATATTTTTAATACAAAATTTGATTTAATTCTTTGTCGGAATGTTTTGATTTATTTTAATTATGAACTTCAAAATAATGTATTCGATCTTTTTCACGAAAGTTTATTTCGTAAAGGAACACTTGTGCTAGGAGTACATGAAAGTATATTGGGCACAAAAGCATTAAAGTTTAATAAAAAAGGATTATATTATACTAAAAAATAATAATGGTACGCTTGGGAATTGTAGAATATCGAAATATAATTAATAGTTTGCAGTTGCTTGTTAAGCTTGATTTTAGTGACTACGCTCTTACTTCGCTAAAATGGCGATTTGAGCGTTTTATACAATTGAGAAAAATTCATAGTTCGGAAGATTTAATTCATCGGTTAAAAAAAGATTCGGTGTTTCGTGATCAGTTTGTACAAGCAATAAGTGTTCCTTCTACCTCTATGTTTCGTGATCCGACTGCATGGAAAATTCTATTAGCACAAATAGAGCAAACTATAAACAAACATCCAAATTATAGAGTTTTGTTTCCTGATTGTCATTCAGGAGAAGAATTATATACCTTTCTTATTATTTTGAAGGAAAAAGGATTATTAGAAAATGTGAAAATAAAAGTATCCAGTTTTAGCCAATTAAATTTGGATGGAATCCAAAGAGGAAGCTTTGATTTGAAAAATAGAGAGGCAAATCAATCTAATTATGAGCGGTATGGTGGCAAACATGTTTTTGAAAATTATTTTGGAATAACAGAAAATCGTTCATATTTTGATAAGAAATTATTGGAAAATATTGAATTTACAAAAGAAACAATTTTTTCTAGTACTTCAAATCGATACAATCTTGTCATTTATAGAAATAAGCTAATTTATTTCAATCCTCAATTGCATAAAAAAGCAATCATGGAAATACATAAAAGTTTATTACCCTTGAGTTATCTATTTATTGGAGTAAAAGAAACCTTGGATTGTTGCAGTATCGAAGATAAATTTCAAAAACAGAGTAAATTAGAAAATATTTATAAGCGAAGATGACATGAATTATAAATACATTATAATAGGAGGCTCTGCTGGCAGTTTTCAAGCTGTTACAAGTATTTTGGCTTCTTTACCTAAAAATTTTAAAATCCCTATATTTTTATGCTTGCACCGGCTCAAACATGTACGCTCAGGCTTTGTCGAAGCATTATCGATCAAATCAAAACTGCCTATTGTTGAACCCATAGATAAAGAGCATATTAGACAGGGAGTTGTTTATCTCGCCCCTGCTAACTATCACATGTACTTTGAATTAGGGAATTATATTTCATTATCTACCGAAGAACCTGTTAACCATTCGAGACCATCGATTGATCTATCTTTCGTTTCGGCAGCTTATACATTCAAAGACAAATTGATAGGAGTCGTTTTGTCTGGAGCAAATAAAGATGGAGCAAAAGGCTTGAAAGCATTAAAAAGCGCAAACGGGTTAGCTATTGTCCAAGATCCTGCTGAGTGTCAGGTGAAAACAATGACGACTGCTGCTATCGATGAAACACCTGTCGATCATATTTTTACAACGAAAGAAATTATTGACTTTATATTAAATTTGGAACAATGAATTCGGCAAAAATAAAGCAAAATACCATTATTTTGACCATTATTTATGTGCTCGCTTCGATCTTTATTTATTGGGTTATATTGAAATTTGTCAATGAAATTGATGATTTGGATGAAAATTTAACACTATTTCCTGTTTTCTTTTTTATTTATTTAGTTATAAATCTTTTTATTGTTAGTTACTTAATTTTTCATGTTTTCAAAGCAATACAGATTAATGAAAGTATCGAAATTGTTAATTTGGGTATCGAAGAATATAAAAATGAAGTAGTTTCGATAGAAAAAGAAGAAGAAGAAAAACGAAAAAAAGTAGAACGAAAGCTTATGACAAAACAAATCACATTAAATATCATGAATGTTGATTTGCGGAAAACAAACAATATTTCTGACTATTGCAGTAAATTACTTAAAAATATAGCTATTGAATTTGAAATAGTGCAGGCTCTCTTTTTTGTTAAAAATAGAAAAAACGATACTTTTGAAGTAAAAGCATCTTATGCACTTACTGAAGAGAAATTAGATCGCCATTTTTTGTTAGGAGAGGGCATACCAGGGCAAGTGGCATTAAATCGAAAGTTCTCAATCATAAGAAATATTCCCGAAGATTATATTACTATTGAATCTGGTTTAGGCAAAAGTTCCCCTCATCTTTTGGCTTTTTTGCCAATATTATACAACAATCATTCGATAGGTATTGTTGAAATGGCATTTTTTCAGCAGTTTCCTGATGATATTGATGTTATATTGATGGAAATATCGGAAACTGTAGGAAATGATATTTCAAAATTATAAAACAGACTTCGTATGTTTTTAATTTCTATCTGAAAGATAAGTATGTACCTGCGAGTTATTATCCCTAATTGTGTAAGCAACATCAAATAAGTCGAAGATCATTATTCCTTCGATATGTTTTTTGTCCCAAATATTGTATTTTGAGATTAATTTTCATTGTATTCTTCTATCGAAATAACTAGATATAGTGAAATTTATTTATGAGAATACTTTTAGGCATACCTGAGGGACACCATAATGGCTTATCTTTTCATCATCAGAGTTTGTATATAAGAATAATGACTTTTTATGCTTGTTTATTTCAATGAATCTAGGACTATTAATTTCAGTTTTAGTCTCATAAAGAGCTCTATAAGAAAAAAATGATGCCCAGATAAGCTAAATTTCTGCGGTGAAGTAATACTTAGAATTTTAATCGTAAGTAAAGTGTCTTTCTTGTTGAAATAAAATCGATAAAAATATACCGAATCCTTTTTTACTTTGAAATAAGACAGTATATTTATGTTGTAATTTTTAAATGCCTCTTTTGTGTTTTCTATTATATAAGTTTTTTTACTAGTTTTCATCTTCTTACTCTTCAATAACTATACTAAATTGCAGCATTTTAATATATCAAAGACTTTAT
>JAOZTL010000393.1:0-2359 GCA_029942205.1 Bacteroidales bacterium
GGGCAATGAATGTATCACGCCCCCATCGTCCGAACCACGGGAATCCAGCAATGACTTCGGTTTTTTCATTATCCCTAATAAAAAACTGCTGCGCTGAGTTCTGCAAACAGTGTTCGTAATTATCACGAGGGATTCGTTTCTTTAGTTGGGTGGTGAATTTGCGTTTAAGAGAGCTAGTATTATTGGGCGATAAGCTAGCCGAAAAGACGACGGATTCACCTTTTTTCAATTCTATCTCAAAAAATCCAGGAACGTATAAGTCTTCTCGGTAATCGTAACCACGCATTCGCTCTTGACAATACTCTAAATTGTAGAACCAATTGGGTGCAGCGGTGTATTCGTTGTCTTTGGAGAGTTGCATGTGCAGAAAAGGGTAAGCATCGTACATGCGATACTTCATTCCGTTTTCTATTTCGTGGTATTTTGTATTGACATCCATGTTGGTACGACTCAGTTTGTGCGTATTGCGAAATGCCAGAAACGGATGTAAGCGCATTTTGGTGGGTGAGTGGGCATTCAATAGGCTGTATTTAATTAGAATTTGCTCTTCGTCCTCAACAAGTAGCATTTCTTTTTTCAGCTCGACCCCTCCTACTCGATAAGTTATCTGAGGAATAGGCTCGCTCGAATAGTCGTGGATGTATTTGTGTCCTGGCGAAACAAAATCGGGGTACTGATGCACGCCTAAATGAAACGCCTTATTGTGTTGGATAATGGTTTCGTCTAATCCAGAGAGGAGCACATGGTTTTCGTTATCGAGTTGTGGCATTGGGCATACGAGCAGACCATGGTATTTACGGGTATTGCAATTGATGATGGTGCTACTGGCATACGAGCCTGCTCGGTTGGAGCGAATAAATTCACGATCCAGTGAGTATTTTAGGTTAATCAGTTGGGTTTTGTCGAATTGAATATAGCTCATAGTCTTCTTATTTATTAAGGTCTTTGACCTTTTTTGATATTGAGGTCTTCCTTTTTTGATGTTGCTTACGCAACTCTATAAATGATGATTCGGGTTCAATATAAAACTAGATAAAGTTACAATAACATCTTTAGATAACAAACGAAAAAGCGAAAAATATTTTTTATTTTTCAGACTTCGTATGTTTTGTGATATTGAACAATCTATATAAAGTCTTTGTTTTTTTTTGATGTTGCTTACGTATTTATACAATGTTGTTGCAATCAGCAATTTATAAACAAGTGAATTATAGGTTTAGCTAATACGGTACAAGTGCGTGAGCAAAATCGAATAGGTATTCTATCTTGTCTGAAAAAATAGCTGGATGAATTGAAAAAAGATATGGAGGTGTTTATAAAAAGATGTATCTTGCGCCACGAAAAATATGGCTCCGTAGTTCAGCTGAATAGAACGTCAGATTCCGGTTCTGAAGGTCAAGGGTTTGAATCCCTTCGGAGTCACCATAAAAAAACCACTCATTGAGTGGTTTTTTTATGTTCTAAAAACTTTTTTATTTATTACTAACCAATTGATTGACAAAGTTTTTTTACTTGTGCGTGAGTAACATCAAAAAGGTCAAAGACTTTAGAAGTCCATTTCGTTATTCTTTAGGCTATTTTCGTAGCCTGTGTCAATTTGTAGCGTTGCTTTTTTGGATGCTGCAACAGCTAATCGGTCGCAGCGTTCATTTTCGGGAATATTGGCATGTCCCTTGATCCACACGAGTCGGATTTGTTGTTTTGGATACACCTCCAAGAAGCGTCGCCATAGGTCGGGGTTCTTTTTGTCTTTGAATCCTTTTCGTTGCCAGCCAAATACCCATTTTTTTTCGACAGCATCCACCACGTATTTCGAGTCGGAATAAATGGTTACTTGCATTTGCTCGTTCTTTAGAGCTTCCAGTGCAACAATTACTGCGAGCAGCTCCATGCGGTTGTTGGTTGTGTTGCGGTAGCCTTCCGCTAGCTCTTTGCGATGCTGCCCTGCTAGCAAGACTGCCCCGTAACCACCTGGTCCAGGGTTGCCTCGTGCTGCTCCGTCGGTATAAATCGTTATCTTCATCAGTCTTATTGTATTGCTGTTGGGAAAAATATGTGTATTGATTGGGCAACATTCGACATGAATAGCTTAATGGAGATCGCTAGTAGGATGATTCCAAAAACTTTACGGAGTACATGGATACCACTTTGCCCAAGTATACGCTCAAAAACGTGTGTTAATTTCAATACTACGTACACCAATATAATGTTTAGAGTAAGTGCTATGGCAATATTAATGGTATCGTACTCGGCACGTAGCGACAGCAAACTGGTGATAGAGCCTGCTCCAGCGATCAAGGGGAATGCAATGGGTACGATGGAGGCTGTATTTTTCTTGCCTTCGGGTGCATCGTTCTTG
>JAOZTL010000393.1:2369-3946 GCA_029942205.1 Bacteroidales bacterium
TGCCTAGTATCATTTCTAGGGCAAGAAAAAAGAGTATAAACGATCCCGCAATGGCAAACGAGGAAATATCAACGCCGAATAAACCCAATAAATCTTCCCCAACAAACAGGAATAGCATCGTTATCAAATAAGCGACCAAGCTTGCCTTGCCTGCTTCGATGACGTTGCCTTTATTTTTTATATCAATAATGATAGGAATTGATCCCATAATATCGATAATGGCAAACAATACCATGAATGCCGAGAATATTTGAATTAAATCTAATTGCATATCTTATTCTTTAAGGTCTTCAACTCCATTTATTTGTTTATATTTACTAAAATGCTGCAATAATTATTACGCCAATATTAGTATAAAGGGCTTCCCTCCTACTTATTAATAAAAAATCGGCTGCAAAGATAAACACTTCCTTCAATTTTCCAAGGTCGAAAACCTAAGAAACATAAAATAATAAAATATAAAATAAGTAACGAACATCCGTTTGTGTCAGCCACATCAAAAAGGTCGAAAATCTCATCAAAAAGATTAAAGACCTCATCAAAAAGGGAATAGATCTATTCAGGTTTCCATGAGTGAATTTTTATCAAATCGGGAAATGCGATTGGCTTAAATATCGATTTATCGCTGAACACCCGCAAGCACTCCTGTATGCCCTCGGTGATGCTTGGGTGAGGGTGAATAACTTTCATCACTTCTTTGAGGCTATTGCCCTGATTGATAAGGTGTGCAACCGATACGATAAATGCCGAAGCCTGCGGTCCAGCAGCACGCATGCCCAGTATGCGTTCATCAGCCTCGTCGCTCACCATTATTTTCACAAACCCATTGGTATTACGCCAAGCTTGTGCCCTGTTTACCAGCTCGTTGGAATACGAGACGGCACGGTATGCGATTTTTTTCTTTTGTAGCATCTTCTCGTTCATGCCCACTGCCGCTACTTCGGGCTTAAAGAACATGAGAGTAGACATGTTGGAGTAATCCAGCGGAAACACCAGCTTGTTGTTGATCGCTTTGCTGGCATACCTCCCCTGCAACTCAGCCACGCTGTACAGTTGTGCGAAGCCTGTAATGTCGCCAGCCGCAAAAATATGCTGAATATCTTGTTTGCAATCGACCCGACAAACATTATTTACCGCCAATGTGCCACGCTCTTGTGGCTGAATGCCTATTTTTTCGAGTCCCAGTTTCTCGATATTTGGTACACGTCCGATGGAAATCAATGCCACGTCTACCTCTATCACACGGCTGTGCCCGTCCTCGTAGTCAAGCACCACCTCCAGATGCTCGGGATGCTTGCGAATGGTACGCAGGTTGGCGGTATGATGAATAATCACACCGTTATCTTCTAGGTTTTTGGATACAAAATCCGATACATCGTTGTCCTCAAATGGAATTACACGGTGCGCACGGTCGAGCAAATGCACCTCGGTCTGTTTAAAATTGGAGAATATGGTTGCAAATTCGCTTCCGATGATTCCCGATCCGATGATTATCATCCGTTCGGGGAAATCCTTCAGGTTTAAGATGCCATCTGAATCGATGATTCGCTCCTGATCCACAGGTATTCCTTCGTACG
>JAOZTL010000394.1 GCA_029942205.1 Bacteroidales bacterium
ACATTGCTAACTACTTTCTAAACAAGGAAATGAAAAATAAATTTAAAATATTTAAATTTTTGTCATGTACTTAAGTAGTTTAAATAAAAAATAAACGTATCTAAATAATTGACTCTAATCTTTTCACATGTAAAAAACAGTAACTAAACTGAACGGCACTTGTTTGCATTTTGGGGCTTATTTTTTTGAGATTCATCTCGTTGGAAGTTTAATTATTCGTTCTTTTTTATCAATTTAAAGTTCTTTTTTCAAATTCTCTCTTCGATATCGTTCCCCCCAAAAAAAATCGATACGAATTCTGGTAACATACCTGAAAAGAAAAATAAAAGTTTGCAAACAGAAAATACTTTGAAAACAAGAACTGCGTTATTTAAACATGCTAAAGTCTTCCAGCTTTTTGATTATATACTGAAATGCTATCATAATTATGAATTTAAAACGTTTCTTTTTCGCTTTATTTTCTTCACAAAATTATTCCGTAACTAGGCTATGCAAGAATTTTATGCATCAGTAAAACAAAAAATAAATCATTTTTAGAATCATAATTATTACCCCAATTTAGTATACATAAAGATGAAACTAATCCGTTATAGCATATTTTTTCAGCTTCTGCTTGTAGCTAGTTTTTCTTACAGCCAAGAATTTTGGACGGTAGGTACAGCCAAAACCGTTGAGCACCGCAACTTTGATGCTAGCCTTTTGCGAGCAACGCACTACGGGCTCACTCCTACCCTAGAAATAGCAGCGCATCCTGTTCTTTTTTTGGCTCTTCCGCATGTCAATTTCAAAAAAACATGGTACGATGGATCGTTCAAAATAGCTACCATACACGGCTTTCATTATCCGAAATTTGCCTTATCGATCATTCGAGATCTCAAAATAGGAAATTTAATTCACCCTGATAGCTTGATTCCATCAATTTATGCTTTCCGAAACGAAATAATCGTTAGTTTTCTGCTAAAAAAAAAGACTTCGTGCACACCGCCTAATTATTTATTAAGTATAAAATTGGGGAATAAGTTTGCTTTCATGAATGATAGCACATTGCCTGTTATCGATAAGCCTTACTTGTATCAAGAAACGGCAATTTATCATCCGAAACAAAAATTGTGGTATTTAGGCGTAGACTTAGACGGACACTTGACGCAATCCATTGATTTCTCAGTCGATATGGAACTACAAACGATTGATTTAATCAGCGATTGGGCTGTTAGCCACAAAGGGCTTTTGCGAATACCTGTAGGCGAACGTTCGACTTTTACGGCTGGCTACTGGCTTTCGTACGGATCGTACCCTACGAAAAATCAATTTGCAATTGTCCCATTTATTGACTATTCTTGGATCATTGTGCGGAAAAACAAAAAAGAAATGAGCTTGTTTAAAGAAAAAATGTTCTAAGGTCTTCGACCTCTTTGATGTTGCTCATATCTTACGCACGAGTGAAAATACGTTATGAATAAATAATTAGAAACTTAATTTTTCCCATTCACTTAAAATCAAATCCTATGAAACAACGTTTTACATACATTTTATTGATCGTGCTTTTCGCTAGCTTCTTTGCTGGTTGTGTGAAAGAAACTGAAGAAGAAACGCCGCAGGTAGCCGAAAGAGGAAAAGTAATTGGCTTTTTTAAAAATTTCACCTACACTCCCGAAGAATTAACAGGATTGATGTATTTGGTTGATCCAAACTTAGTAGCACAAGTAAACGTAGAATATACCATCGAGATGTACTCGGTATTGTACGAAACCATTGATGCCGATGGTAATGCAATACAAGCTTCTGGTTTGTTGGTTGTTCCACAATCCACAGGCTTCTTGCCCATCGTAAGTTTCCAACACGGAACAATACTAAACCGTATCGACGTGCCGTCCACATCAGGATCTGGTAAAGAAGTCGGTATGATTATGGGTACGGAAGGTTACGTGGCCGTATTACCCGATTTTCTTGGCTTAGGACAAGGGCACGGTTTTCATCCCTATATGCACGCCGAAACAGAGGCTACCGCAGTGATTGACATGATTCGAGCAGCTAAAACAATATGTAAAGACTTGAACAAAAACCTAAACGGACAATTATTTATGATGGGCTATTCACAAGGCGGACACGTAGCAATGGCGGCTCACAAAATGATTCAAGAACAATATAGCGACGAGTTTACAGTAACTGCTGCTGCTCCAATGGCTGGTCCTTACGACGTTTCTGGTGCGATGTACGATATTTTGATGAAAGAAGAAGCCTACGTTACTCCTTCGTTTTTTCCTTACGTTTTATATTCCTACAACCCTATTTACAAAATATTCGATGATTTAGATGAAATTTTTATTTCACCATACAACACTCAACTAAAAGAGTATTTCAGAGAAGGAACAACCTATGATCTTTCAGCAGTAGATGAAATACTACCTAGCTCAAAAATACCAACAGACATCATCAAACCAGAAATTGTAACCGAAATAAAAAACAACCCAAATCATCCACTCCGATTGGCTTTGGCTGATAATGACTTATACAACTGGACTCCTACCGCTCCGATACAAATGTATCATTGTGATCAAGACGTGCATGTGCCTCCTGCCAATTCAGAGAAAGCATACAACCAATTTATCACCAATGGTGCAACCAACGTTACTGTAATTAATCCATTTGCTGGCGGTACACACATAACTTGTGTTTTACCGAGTATTTTGTCTGCTAAAACATGGTTTAATACCTTGAAAGAATAACATATTTTAAAGTCTTCAATCTTTTTGATGTTGTTTACACACTTATGTAAAACTATCACTATCAATGACTTATAGAATAGTAAATGAGCAGTTCTGTATATTACTGCATCTCAAAATTTATATGATTGAGTAAACAACATCAAATAAGACGAACAAAATTAATTATACATTTTGTAATTCAATATCTCACTAAATCGTTGAAATTTACAGAATTACGTAAGTAACATCAAACAGGTCGAAGACCTTAAAAAAAGAAATAATGGCAAACGATTGGAAAGATCGATTAGGCATGGTATACTCCACCAATCCTGATTTTGAGTACGATAAAGAAGAAAAACAAGAGGCAGAAACACTGCCAAGTAAACAGCAAAAATTGCGAGTGAGTCTCGACAAAAAAAAGCGGAAAGGCAAAGCTGTTAGCCTCATCAGCGGATTTGTGGGGAATGATAACGACCTGAAAGAATTGTCAAAGCTATTGAAAACCAAATGTGGCGTGGGTGGATCGGTCAAAGATGGAGAAATATTAATACAAGGGGATTTTCGAGATAAAATAATCGAACTCCTTGCCAAAGAAGGCTATAAAGCTAAAAAATCAGGCGGTTAAGTCTTCGAAGATCTTCGATCTATTGATGTTGCTCACGCACAAGTGAAAAAAAACAAAGTCCTGTTTTATTAATAAAAGCTTTAATTTTATCCTTCTACTTATGAAATTATTCGAGATTCTTATTGGTATACTATTGCTTCAAGCAGCTTGTACATTGGAGCAATCGCCACAAAACACAGCAGTCAGCCACGATACCGTTTCTATTGTAAATGTGAGTGAGGAAACAATTGAGGATTATGCTTTTGTAAAATCAATTCCTGTTCCAGAAGGCTTCCAGCGAACAAATGTAGAGCCAAATTCGTATGCCGATTTTTTGCGTAATCTCGCACTCAAGCAAGGCAACAATATTGTTCTATTGTACGACGGAACACCAAAATCTTACCAAGGCGCACAATTTGCCATTATAGACATCGATGTAGGCACACGTGATTTGCAACAATGTGCAGATGCGGTGATGCGCCTGCGTGGCGAATATTTGTTTGCTCAAAAACAATTCACGAATATTCATTTCAATTTCTTATCCGATGGTAAAGCCCGACACTTTACCAGCTATGCCAAAGGCAATTATAGCTACAAGAAATTTCGTAAATACATGAATTACATTTTTGCGTATGA
>JAOZTL010000395.1 GCA_029942205.1 Bacteroidales bacterium
ACCAATTTGTCTTTATGTAAGGCAGCGATCATCACCGAACGCCGATTGTTTGGGCGTTTTGCGGCTGTCCAAATGCTAGGCTTCCCGTTTTTGTTTAGGTAGTTTATTTCTACCAAATTCAAAAACCTTGTTGTGTGTATTGTTTTTTCATCAATTATTTTCATAAGTATAAAATATAATAAGTGGTTAGAATGAACAATGGTTCGTTAAATGGATAATTTATAATTGATAATGGCTAAACAGTAGCTTGCGAATGCGTAAGCAACATCAAAAAGGTCGAAGATCTTTTTTTTGTATTTATATTAGCTAAAATAAAGGATTAAATTTACTTTTGCAAAAAAAAGATGTTTTTGATTGATACCCACACACATTTATATGCCGACGAGTTTGATACTGACCGCCAACAAGTGGTACAGCAAGCTTTGGATGCAGGCATAGAATATTTATTTCTGCCCAATATTGATCGTTCAACAACGCAATCGATGTTTGATTTGGTGGCACAGTTCCCAAATAATTGTTTTCCGATGATGGGTTTGCATCCAACGTCGGTAAAAGAAGATTTTCGGAGCGAGCTGCAACATGTAGAAGCCGTTTTGGAAAAACAAAAAGTGATTGCAATAGGCGAAATCGGAATTGATTTGTATTGGGACAAAACCTTTGTCGAAGAACAAAAGCTCGCATTTCGCTATCAAATAGAATTGTCCAAAAAGTATCGTTTGCCGATAGTTATTCATGCACGAGATTCATTTGACGAAATATTTGCTATTGTTGATGAATTAAATGATGACAACTTAAAAGGCGTTTTTCATAGTTTTACAGGCACGCTCCAGCAAGCACAGCATATTATCGATTATGGTGGTTTTATGATTGGGATTAATGGCATTGTTACTTTCAAAAATGCGGGATTGGACAAGACGGTGGCTGCAATACCACTGAAACACTTGGTGTTAGAAACCGATTCGCCATACTTAGCCCCTACCCCAAAACGAGGAAAAAGAAACGAAAGTGCATTCCTTATATATACAGCAAAAAAAATAGCGGAGTTGCATCATATTTCTTTGGATGAATTGGCTGAAATAACAAAGCAAAATGCACTAGAAATATTCAAATTATAAGACGATGTTTATTTTTTTATGAAATCAGGTCGAATTAGGAAAAAAAAGTGTATATTGGCTCGTATGTAACTGTTCAAAATTAATTGCATTCTTTTTTCAATTATACCAATTTAATATTATACCCGAAATAAATTCAAAATATTTTTTTTGTTTTACAATCTTCAAATTTTCAGCATAGCCAGTACGGTTAAAATTTTAAGTGCCGTAAAACGGAAAAAGATAATGGATTTATTGGGTGTTTTGGTGTTGAATTGGTATTAGTCATTGATTGCAATATTTTTGCACAAGTGCGTGAGCAACATCAAAAAGGGTCGAAGACCTTAATTTTAAAATAAATTCATAGCTATGAGAAATGTTTTTTATGTATTTTTAGTTACATTATTCTTCACCTCTTGCGAAAAAATAGTAGATGATGAAGATATAGACACAAACCCAGATACAGAAATTCCCGATGGATTTCGGATAAGCACGGTTACTACCGATTATCACAAACTGTATGGAGCACCAGGCAATAACGACGACGAATTGACCTCGGGCATGGTGGCAGATGCGGCAGGAAATATTTATTTTAGTTTGAATAATACCAAAGACATAATGATTACCAAACTAAATGCCGATGGATCATTAGCATGGGCAAAAGCTTGGGATGGTAATTATCGAGACCGAAGCCCCGACTCAGGCGAAAATGCCGAAACAGGCGGTACCGCCAACTCTATTTCGATAGATAGCGATGGCTTTATTTATGTCTCTGCAGCTATTTCAGATGTTTCACAAAACAATATTCATAGCGCATTAATACTAAAGCTAGACCCTAGCAACGGTGCAATCGTATGGCAAAAATTATGGAAACATGAGTGGCCAACGGCATCGGTACTTGCCTATATGGATGCACAAGCGTATGGTATTGATGCATCTGCCGACTATGTCTACCTTACTGGTGCTGATGGAAGCAACCGTGTTTTTGTAGTTGCATTAGACAAAAGCAATGGCAGCCTGTTTTTCCAATACGCTCTGGATATTA
This sequence comes from Bacteroidales bacterium, assembly GCA_029942205.1. Taxonomy (GTDB): domain Bacteria; phylum Bacteroidota; class Bacteroidia; order Bacteroidales; family JAOZTL01; genus JAOZTL01. Next base: position 2,137 of record JAOZTL010000395.1, read on the forward strand.
TAAATGGAACAAAAGACAGAGGCTATGTGCTGAAACCCGATGCATTAGGAAATCTTTTTGTCGGAGGAGTTACGGGGAGTTATGCTTATTTAGCCAAAATAACTTCGGCAAATACCGCTTCGCCTATTATCGACTGGGTGAAGAAAGTAGAACTAGGCTATGGATCACGCTTTAATGCGATTGATATTGATACAGAAAACAATATATATTTATCGTGTGATAGAAGAGGCGCACAAACGTTTTTCAGTATCATCAAGCTCGATGGAAATGCCTCGCTCCTATGGGGAAAAACCTTCCCTGGTAAAAACGAAGATCGTAACAATACACATGTAGTAAGAGCATTAGGCGATGCGGTGTATGCAGGTGGACGTATTTCTGAAGCAGGATTGGATACCGAGTTTGGTGATGGCTTATTATTAAAATTAGACAAAAATAACGGTAGCTTACTATGGTCGGGGATTTATTTTTCGGGCAATAGCGACGAAGAAAAAGCCGAGCATCGTATCAAAGGAATTGCCGAAAGTAACGGAAAACTACTCGTTGTAGGGCAAGTATATTCAAGCAATTACAACTCATCACACTTTTATGGCGATTGGCTGGCAAGTGAAATTGATTTAATCGATTTTTTGCCATTAATTAATCCGTTTGCGTATCATTCTTTTGAAACCATTACAACTGGTGAGATTCGAGATGCTTCGGGAAATTACATGGATGCAAATTCGAGCTATGTGTTACAGAATGCCAAAGACAAAAACGACGGCACACCCCCAGATGGCGATGCTTTTATTATGAAAATCGACTTAAATTAACGCACCTTAAGACTTCGCCTTTTTTGATGTTGCACGAGTGAGAAAACAGCTAGGCAATCTTAGAGAGGCAGTTTCAGTTGCGAGTCGAGTTGCTTGAACGATAGGCGGTGGAAAGGAGTTAATCCAAATTGAGAGATAGCTTTGCGATGCTGTTTGGTTGGGTAGCCCATGTTTTTTCGCCAAAAATACTGCGGGTGCAATTCGTCTATCTCACGCATGTACTCGTCTCGATGCGTTTTTGCCAATATGGATGCAGCTGCAATAGACGCATATTCGGCATCGCCTTGCACGATGCAGCTATGCGAAATATTTTTGTATTTTTTGAACCGATTGCCATCAATAATTAAGTACTCTGGTGTTTTTTCGAGTTGCTCGACAGCCAAATGCATGGCTAGTATAGATGCATTTAAGATATTTATCTTGTCGATAAGTTTATGATCGACCACCCCCACCGCCCAACAGACGGCTTCGGTCTCGATAATTTCTCGCAGTTGGTTTCGTTGCTTTTCATTCAGCTTTTTAGAATCGTTCAATTCTGGCCAATCGAAATCGTTGGGCAGAATGACAGCAGCTGCAAATACGGGACCCGCTAGGCAACCTCGCCCTGCTTCGTCGCAGCCTGCTTCGAGGAGTTTTGCTTGATAGTGCTTTTTTAAATTGATTGCTTCCATTTTCTTTTGCAAAAGTAAGGAAATATGCAGAAATGAAAAAATAATTCTAATTTTTATTCGAGTACACCACTATCCTAAGAAATATTCTTCTTTTTTTTTGATATGGATTACACATTGGTTACAAACTAAGTGCTTCTTGAAATCTTTTTAAAGCTTCTTAGTTCAACAAAACTGCTTCTTGAAATCTTTTTAAAGCTTCTTAGTTCAATAAAACTGCTTCTTGAAATCTTTTTAAAGCTTCTTAGTTCAATAAAACTGCTTCTTGAAATCTTTTTAAAGCTTCTTAGTTCAACAAAACTGCTTCTTGAAATCTTTTTAAAGCTT
>JAOZTL010000396.1:0-1864 GCA_029942205.1 Bacteroidales bacterium
AATTCAAAGGGATGATTAAATTTCAACAACTTACAATATTTAGATACACAAATATGCACATAATATTTCTTTATGACAAAATTTATTAAAATCACATAAAAACATTTATATCATAACAATCATCATTTAAACAACCAAACGCATATTCTAAATAAAATAACATTTATAAACATATACTTTTTTTGAAATTCAAACACAAAGAGAACTATTGTAATGCGAATCACCAAATTTAATAATTAAAACAAAACTGTCAAAATTATATTTACAAGAATTAGCCTACCTCTCCTATTTTTATTGAAAATAATACAACAAATGCGCCAAAACAAAAATAGCCAAAACATTTGTTTTGGCTATTTTAAGGTTTTAGACTGGTTCAATACTGCTCTCTTATAGATATAACATACTTGCAATCAATAAATTTCAAGTTTTTTTTTTATTTTCAGTGCAAGTCTTTAACTTTTCATTCTATTTTTCAAAATAAAATAAATGACACTATTTTAAATGTATTTTCACAAAAAATATTATTTGGCTTCTCCTAATTGTTTAAAATCAGAACTCATTTTTAGCCCCATCGCTGTAATGTTTCCTTCATTATACTGATATTTCCAAGCACCTCCTTTACTAAAAAAAGCAATTCCTGCCCCTTTTCCCGTCATTCCTGCTTTTTCAGTTACAATAAGTACATTCTGTCCTTTAATTTTACTAAGAACAGAAGCTAATCGGTTATTGTCTGATGACGAAATTATTAGAATATGACACTTTCGTATGGACTCTTCTGTTACTTTTTCAACTACAATATTTTGTAGTCCTCCAGCTTTTCGTCCTTCTGTAAAATCTTTCAGCTCTTTAGTAATTCCTGAATTTCCTAAAATATGAATAGAAAAATTCCCATTTTTATCTGGCCAATCGATTAATTTAGTGAAATTATACACCATTAATGCATGAAACTTTGAGTCTTGAGAAAACACATTGCTTGCTAACAGCAAAAAAGAGATTAAGATTATTGTTGTAATTTTTTTCATAATTATTTTTTTTAAGGTCTTCGACCTATTTGATGTTGCTTACGCATTTATGCAAAGTTCTTATAAACTGTAAATTACACAAAAGTAAATGCCTAAAACTTTTGTACGAAGACCTTACAAGAAATTTACTCTTTATAAAAAAGAACAATTTTAAAAATAACGTTACAGAATATATATTTAAGCTTATTTATTTACGTGCTCCGAATTAGAAAAAGCATCCCATAGTATTTAACGTAAAAATCATACCAATATTCATAAATCAAAGGTATAATTTCATCTTTTATTTTTAATAATCGATATTTTTTCGGTTACTTCATTTTTATCCATTTTAATATCAAGAGAATATTCACTTATCTGCAAGTAATATTTACCGTCATCTGCTTTTTTCACTTTGTTATCTACAAATTCATTATTATATTCTACAATTTTGCTAATATCGATACTCAAGTCGTAATCGATAAAATTCAAACCTGCTACAAAATTATGTTTTTGTTCATAAATAATCAACCCTTTTGGTGTTTTTATTTTCAAATCAGCCTCTCCCGCTCTTTGCGAAAATACTACAAATGTTGTTTTTTGTTCTCTATATCCATACCAGCGACTCCATGATTTTGCTCCCCAATAGTTAGAATATTTAATTGGTTCAACATCAAAAGAAAATAATTTTGATTGTAATACTTCATTCGTTAATTTTTGAACATATTCCAAGTCTGCAATATAAATAGATCTTCCGTGCGTTCCTACGACTAAATCTTTTTCACGAGTTTGTATTTTAAGATCGTGAACGGCTACGGCAGGTAAACCATTAGACATCAGCATGTAACTGTTTCCTCTATCTAAAG
>JAOZTL010000396.1:1874-3935 GCA_029942205.1 Bacteroidales bacterium
AGTAAGGTATAATCCATTATCTGTTCCTACGTACAGAATATCCTCATTTTCAGAGTCTTCAAGAATAACATTCACGGGTTCTTTGGGCAAATCGCCAGCAACAGAAGTCCATGTTTTTCCGTAATTTTCAGACACGTACAAATAGCTATCAAAATGATCCCAACGATAACCATTCAAAGCAACATAGACTCTCGATTTCTTGTATTTAGAAGCAAGCACACGTGTTACCCACAAATCGGGGGGTAAGCCTTTCGAGATATTCGTCCAATTACTGCCTCCGTCCGAAGAAATATGCACCAAACCATCGTCGCTTCCGATGTATATTAATCCAAATCTGATTGGAGATTCGTCAATTGTAGTAAGCGTTCCGTAAGCGACATCTCCTTTTAATCCACCTTTCGTCAAATCACCAGAAAGTGTCTCAAAACTTTCAGCTTGATTCATTGATCGATGAAATTTATTTGATCCGATGTACAGAATATCCTGATTATGAATGGATAAATGAATCGGTGTTTGCCAATTAAAACGTAAAGGACGTTCGCCTAGTTTGTGTTTTGGATGAAAATATAAATTCTCCTCTGTTTTCGTATTTATTCGATAATAATGTCCGAATTGATAGCCTGTATAAACTATTTGATTGTCTCTGGTGTCAATTTCTACTTGCATTCCATCGCCGCCCATGATCGATTTGTATGGATATTGCCCCGATTGATGCCACCCTGGAGATGCGTGATATTTGCTCGATCCCATCCACACACCATTATCCTGCAAGCCTCCGTACACGTTGTAAGGTTTAGCCATATCTACATTAATCGTATAAAATTGACCAACAGCATTAGAATTGGCTTTCGTCCAGTTTTCACCATCATCGTAACTAATATTAACACCACCATCATTTCCATTTATCAAATGCCCTGTACGTGTTGGGTTTATCCAAATCGCCTGATGATCGGAATGAACATTATCGGCACTAATCGACACAAATGTTTTTCCACCATCATCTGAGCGTAATAAAGGCACTCCAAGCACATAAATTTTATTTTCATTGGTCGGATCAATTGCTATTAGTCCAAAATAATAACCATAAGTAAACACGACATCACTAAGTTGTTCGGTATGTGTACGGTTCCACGTTTTCCCGCCATCATCGGATCGATATACTTCTGCTCCTACGATTGGCGTATCAAACAATGCAGCATTTGCATCTTCTATGTATTCGACTAGGGCAATTGGCTTTATTTCATCTTTTTTTACTAATTTCTTAATTTTTTTAGCATTATATTTTCTAGGGAATCCATTTTGTTTTAAATATTGATCTATTTCTTTTTCATTTAATGCCAAAAAATCTTTTTTAGACATCGTCCGCAGTTGGTCTTTTGATAAAACTTTGGAATCATTTTTCACGCTTACTTTTTCCCGAAATTGATTATCTAAAAAAGCATACAAAACAGATGAATTTTGCATCGAAATAGTAAGCCCAATACGTCCAATTCCTTTGCCACTAGGGAATCCACTATTTTTCACATTTAATTGAGTCCATGATTTTCCTCCGTCTATACTCTTATAAATTCCAGAGCCTGCACCGCTTTCTACAAAATTCCAAGCACGTCGTTCTCGTTCCCAAATAGAAGTATACAGAATATCTGGATTTTTCGGATCAATAAGTAAATCAACAGCACCTGCATTTTCATTCACGAATAATGTTTTTTTCCATGTTTTGCCACCATCGATAGTCAAAAACACACCACGCTCTTTGTTTGGTGAATATAAATGCCCCAAAGCTGCCACCCAAAAAACATTGGTATTGCTGGGATGCAACACTATACGCCCGATATGCTGCGTATCGCCTAAGCCTAAATGTTGCCACGTTTTCCCTTGATCGGTACTTTTATACACACCTATTCCAGCATAAGACGAACGGCTAGAATTTACTTCGCCTGTTCCTACATAAATTGTTTCGCCATTGTCCCAATCTACGGCAATATCCCCAATAGTCATCACCGTTTCGTTATCAAACAACGATTCAAAAGTAGTTCCATTATTTACTGTTTTCCATAATCC
>JAOZTL010000397.1 GCA_029942205.1 Bacteroidales bacterium
TGAGTGAAAACAGGCAGAAAAGAAACGTTTTAAATTTATAATTATGATAGCATTTTAGTATAATTGTAAGTAATATTAAATGGCACTTAATGCCTGTGTTATGGCAGAAAAAATTTTAATTGTAGATGATTTAGCTGTAAATATTCAAATAATCATATCGATATTTGAAATGCATGAGTTGGATTATGAATTTTATCAAGCAACTAATGGTGTGCTTGCTTTTGAAATTACTAAAAAAGTAATTCCTGATTTAATTATTTCGGATTGGGATATGCCTGTATTATCAGGTATTGAGCTAATTGCATTATTAAAAAAAGAAGAGAGCACTAAAAATATTCCTATTATAATTTGCACAGGTAAAATGACCTCTTCGGATAATTTACAAATCGCCTTTGATACAGGAGCAGCTGATTTTATTCGCAAACCAATAGACGAAGTCGAGTTAATTTCGAGAGTAAAAAACCACTTAGAATTAAAAATACAGCGAACTAAAATTGAGGATTATAGTCAGAAGTTGGAATCTGAAATTTCGGAGCGTAAGAAAATTGAGGCAAAATTTGTAAAAGTAAATAAGGAGCTTTTTGAATTAAATACCGACTTGGAGATGCGGGTAATTAGTGAGTTTCGGAAAATAGAAAAACAGCAAAAACTGTTAATTCAAAAATCGAAACTAGAATCGCTAGGAATTCTTGCGGCCGGTATGGCTCATGAAATAAATCAGCCATTGACGAGCATATCGATGGGGCTCGAAAATATTTTGTTGAAAAATAGCTTAGATAAACTTAGTTCTAATTATCTGGTTAATAAGCTAAAATCGTTATTTGAAGACATCGAGCGTATCAAACGACTGATTCAGCATGTGCGTCAATTTTCGAGAAACCAAAATATAGAAATGTTTGATAAAGTCGATATAAAGCAAGTTATTTCGGATGCATTGATGCTTATGAAAGCACAGCTTCATGATTTGAATATTGAAATTGCGGTGTCGGAGTCAGAAAGTGAAGTAAAGACTTTAGGGAATAGAAATAAGCTGGAACAAGTAATTATCAACATGTTGTCAAATTCGAGAGATGCCATTATAAAAAAAGAACCATTGGTTAGTAATTTACAATTTACAAAGAAAATTAATATTTCACTTTCGGTAAGTGAGACAGTTGCTCGGATAGAAGTAACAGACAATGGTGTAGGAATAGATGCCGAAAGCAGCAAAAAAATATTTGACCCTTTTTATACGTCTAAAAGTGAAAAAGCAGGCACGGGGCTTGGTCTTTCGATTTCGTATGGCATTGTGAAGGATATGAAAGGCGAGATTTTTGTCGAAAGTGAAGAAATGAAGTATACAAAAATGATCATTGAATTACCAAAAATATAAACTAATGGACGAATTAACCTTATTGATCGTTGATGATGAAAAGCGTGTGCAGGATGAGTTGGGCGAGTTTTTTGGAGATTTTGATTTAGAAATTCTTGCTGCATTCTCGCCAAGTGAAGCATACGAAATAGTTGAGAAACAGAAAGTTGATATTGTTATTTTAGATATTCGATTGCCCGAAGAAGATGGATTAAGCGTGCTAGGGAAATTAAAAATCGCAGAGCCTGATATAGAGGTAATCATGATTTCGGGACATGGTGATATGGATTCGGTAATAAAAGCTATGCGATCAGGTGCTTCTGATTTTTTTCAAAAGCCATTTCGGTTGAATAATATTTACAAATCGGTAGAACGCTCACGTAAGATTATTGATCTAAATAAAAAAGTGAATAAAGCAGAGCATGATTTTAAAATGCTGACGAAAGATTTTAAAACTCTCGAAATAGGAAATATTATTGCCGAAAGTGAATCAATGAAAGAGGTTTTGGTATTGATGAGTAAAGTAGCCAAAACGGGCAATACTTCGGTACTAATTACTGGCGAAACAGGTACAGGTAAAGAGCTTGTGGCAAGGGGGATTCATGAAATGAGCAATCGACAAAAGAAATATTTTTATACTGTAAACTGCTCGGCGATACCCGAACAGCTTTTTGAGAGTGAGTTTTTTGGACACACCAAAGGGGCTTTTACGGATGCGAAAGAAGAAAAAATGGGCTGGTTTGAGATAGCAGACGGTGGCACATTGTTTTTAGACGAAATAGGCGATTTGCCTATCAGTCAGCAAAGCAAAATATTACGTGTTCTGGAAGAGCGGAGGATAACAAGGCTTGGATCACGAAAATCATTAGCTTTTGATGTCCGTATAATTGCTGCAACAAACAAAATACTCGAAAATTCAGATACTTTCCGTGAGGATTTGCTGCACAGATTGAATGCATTTGGTATCGAAGTTTTGCCTTTGCGTGAGCATCGTGCGGATATAATCCCTTTAGTAAACTATTATATCGAGTTTTTTTCACAAAAACATGGCGTTGTTATTACTGAAATAAGCCAATCGGTTTATGATTTTCTTTTGGCTCACCAGTTTCATGGCAATGTGCGAGAATTACGAAACTTGGTAGAAAGAGCCATTATTTTATCGGAAGATAATGTGCTGACACTTACTAATTTTGAGACTAAAAGCAAGCATACGAACACAAAAGAAGAAGCGAGCATAAGTGATACTACAAATGAAAGCTTTGATTTAGAACGGATTGAAAAAAATATTATCAAAAAGGCACTGTTGAAAGCAAACTCAAAGTCGGGAGCAGCTAAATTATTGAATATTTCTTGGCAATCCTTAGACCGACGGCTTAAAAAGTATGAAATGGATTAGGTTTTCGACGACTTTACTGTTAATTATTTCGAGGCAGTGAGGGCTTGATATAGCCTATTTGTTGTTTTTGAATCAGGTCTTCGACCTTTTATAAATTGAGATTGGTACACGTTTACAACGAAGATGAAAACAAAGAAATAGTAATTATTACCAATCAACTTAATTGGTAATATAATATGATTACTGAATTGCATGAAAAACGCTGAAATATTAAATTGTTTTTTTAAGGCATTAAAACAAAATTTTCAGATGCTAGTGAAATTAATTGTATATTTGTTTTTCGATAAATTATTGATTGCGCTAACTTTACACAAGTGCGTAAGCAATATCCAATAGATCGAAAACCTTACTTTTCACTAAACTAACTAGATTATGGGAATGATCATTATACCAGTTTTTTTACTGGCTTTCGTATTAGGAATTATTGCAACAATAAAACTAATAATACAATTAAGAAATAGACAAATAAACTCAATACAAGTACTGCTTGGTTTGTCTTTATTGGTATTGCTTTGGGGTATAATGCTTACGATTTTTGTTATAGAAGGTGAAATTTATGCGTTTAGTCCAGCTTTTAGAATTCCTTTAATTATGGTATTTCTGGCTTCTCTTATTTATTTGATATTTAGCGTAATGAAGGCTCCTTCATCGAAATACATTGCTAATATTATTCTTGTAAATATCGCATTTGCTGGTATTTTTGGTTTATTATTCCTTAAGTGCAATGAACAATTTATTGGAAGTATTAGGTGTTAATTTGTATTATTAAGGTTTTCTATCTTAGTGAATTAAAAACCGAATCCGATACGAAAACATAGAAAACAGTCCCGTTAGGTAATCCGTTTTGATACTATCGTTGGTAGTGTACGACTATTGAAAAATGTTTTTGGTTACATTAATATTCAATGAAAGTTTATCTAATAAATAAAGGCAAAATAGGTATATAGCTTCTGTTTTTCAGATACTTAAAATAGTTTTATTCCTGAAAATTTCTTTAATTCGGTCTATTTGTGAAATCTATATCGGTCTTTTAAATTAATAAGCCAATTTTCTTCAATAAAAAAATAAACTTAATTGGTTTCTGAAATTTAAAAAGGTATATTTGTCGAAACTTAGAAAAAGATGTTTGATATTACAGCTATTCGCTTTTTATAAACCTTG
>JAOZTL010000398.1 GCA_029942205.1 Bacteroidales bacterium
CTCGAAATCCATTCGCCTCCACTTTTAATCAAATCTTTTGTGCGGTCGGTAATGTTCATGTAGCCATCCACATCAAGTGTACCTACATCGCCTGTTTTAAACCAGCCATCATTTGTGAAATTATCGCTTTCCGCTTTATAATAAGCACTCACTACCCAGTTTCCTTGAACTTCTATTTCGCCAACTGTTTTGCCATCACGAGGCGCAACCGTCCCGTCTTCGGTTACAATGCGAATTTCCACACCAAGCATTTCCACGCCTTGTGTTGCCAGTAAGTCATATTTTTCGTCGGTACTCAAGTTTTCATGGTGCTTTTGTAAGCGAGAAAGTGTTCCTAATGGAGAAGTCTCTGTCATTCCCCATGCATGCACGGTTTCTATCTGGAAATCCTCTTCAAAGCCTTTTATCATTGATTTAGGGAAGGCCGAACCACCCACAAGAAGCGATCTAAAGCTAGGAATAGCTACTTCGCCTTTTTTCAATTCGGCATACACGCCTTGCCAAATGGTTGGTACACCGTTGGCTACGGTTATTTGTTCGTCATTGATTGCTTTGATGATAGCTGCTGGATTCAAGTGAGGACCAGGCATGACCATGTCTGCACCAATCATCATGCAACTGTACGGAAAACCCCATGCCATCACATGAAACTGAGGTACAATCAGCAGAACCGTATCATTCGTGCCTATTCCCGTAGCGGTTGGCATGTTCAAAGCCATTGCGTGCAAATAAGTCGATCGGTTGCTGTACAATACTCCTTTCGGATCGCCTGTTGTTCCGCTGGTGTAGCACATTCCCACGGCTGTATCTTCGGTTGTTTCGGCATATTCTAGCACTTCCGATTCGCCTGCCAGCAAATCCTCGTAATGCATCGTATTCGGAAGCGTGGTTTTAATATCTTTTGGTGCATTCAACAAGATGTAATGCTCTACATTCGGCGTTTTTGGGGCTACTTGCTGAAAAAGCGGAAGTAAAGTTGCATCTACAAATACAACACGATCCTCGGCATGGTTGATGATAAAACTAATCTGATCAATCGATAATCGTAAATTCAACGGATGACAAATTCCTCCCATTGCAGGAATGGCATAATACAACTCTAAGTGTTGGTAATTGTTCCAAGCAAAAGTAGCCACTCGGTCTTCGGGACAAATACCTAGCTTGTTTTTCAACGCATTTCCCAATTGCATTGTACGCTTATACATGTCGTTGTAGCTGTACTTATGGGTACTGCCATCAGGTTGCTTGGTAATGATGTGCTTGTGAGGAAAAACACGGTTTCCATATTCAAGAATGTAGTTGATCGTTAGTGGGTAATTCATCATTAATCCATTCATGATTTGTAGTTTTTTTTGATTAATATTTAAGCGTTTAATGTTCGCCTAAGATAAACAAAAGTTAATTTTATAAAAAGAATTAAATGATTTATTTTTAATCTGTTATTTTTTCTACTGATTTTCAACTTTTTTGATGTTACTTAGCTATTTGTGAATCTATAAATTATCTTCTAACTATATTTTTAAATTCATTCCGTCGGTTTTTTCTTAATGGTATTTTTTCTCCACAAAACATTTTCACATAAGATTCTCCTATTAATTTATAATCTATTATATGATCTAAGTTTATTAAATGAGAACGATGAGCTCGAAAAAACAAATCACTTGGAAGTTCTTTTTGTAATTTTGAAAGATTCCATGATATGATCTTTTTTGATTTGTTTTCTAAATAAATTTCACTATAGCTTCCTGATGCTTTTGCTCTGATTATAGAATTCAAATTAATACCATTTAGAACTTTACTTAAAGTATGTGTCTCTGTTTTGAAATTATTAATTTTTTTTAAAACTGTTTTATAGAGTTGGTTTCTATTTATTGGTTTTGTTACAAAACAGGGCACTCCTATTTCTTGTGCTTTATTTATTAATTCGTTATGTGCCGATACAAAAATTACTTCGAAGTGCTTATTTTCTATTGACTCTAATAATTCAAATCCTGTTCCCGAAGGCATTTCTATATCTAATAATACTAAATTTGGTTTATATTTTATTATTTTTTTCAATCCATCAATAGCATATTTTGCGGTAAATATTTCAATTTCTGAAAATAAACTACTTAATAAATTTGATAGTATTTTCCTTGCAATTAGATCATCATCAATAATTAAAATCTTAAATGTCATTATAAGAAACTTTATATTTAATATTGTTACAAAGCTAAGTAAATAAAATGACAAATAAAAAACTTTTTGTTGGTGTTTTTTTCTAATAATAAAAGCTTCTTCCTCTTTACATTGCTCACCCATTGAAGTGGTCAATGTAAACAGATAGAAGCCCTTATTTTATTAGGTACGAAACTTTTAGTTAAAACTTAAGAATATATCCAAAATTTATAGAATAAGCTTTATAAGCAAATACTTCTATGTTTTTAGGATTTATTAATAGTTCTGAAAACTCATTTACTCCTCTCAAACTTAACGTTAGTGCTCTATTTTCAGATCTTTCCCACCGAACACCTATATTTCCAGCTAGACCAATTTTGTAATAATCTCCAAATGAATTGTCTACAGTGAAATCTGAAGGTATATTTATATTGGATGTAAATAAAAATTGTTGTTTCAATAAGATAGAAATATTTGGTCCAATATCAAGAAACCATTTTACATTATCGGATAAATTCTTTTGAATTTGAAATAATAATGGAATTTCGATAAATTCTTCATATACCTTAGAATTTCCTGAAAAATTTAGAAATGTTTCGGAATACCGCTTTGTATCATTTATTTCTGTTTGAAGAAACAACAAATCATTTTTTAATGGAAGACGAAATGAAACTCCAAAATCAAATGAATTATTTGAACTTACATTATAATACGAAAGTTTTCCTGTCGTATTAAAGAAAGTATTCCCCGTTCGAATACCTATTTCTATATTTTGCGATTTTGTAATAGCAGAAATACTTAATACTAATATTAATAAAATTATTTTTCTCATTTTATATATTTTTACAATGTAAATTTTTTATTGCATAGCCATTTCCAAAGAGGCTACTGTTCCTAATGCTATGCTTCCAATGATTCCGCCTGTTGCGCCTACTGCGCCTCCAATTGCATCAGCTAAAGCTATTTCCCACCATTTTGCATTAACTGCTTTTTTTTGAGAAATTCCCCAATATTCTCGGCTATATTTCACTATTGCTGAACATATTAATATTACTTCTTTATCTTTTTCAGATAAATCTTCATTCATCATAACTTCATTATCAAAAAAAGAAAGCTTTTCAACAAGTTCACCAAAATCAGGAGTTACTAATAAAATATTATAAATTTGTTCTATAAATACATTTTGTTCTTGAGTTATTAGCCCTTCACTAATCAAAAGATCGATATTTTCAATATAATTAAAATCACCATAACGTTCTGCTAGTCCTGCTAAGAAAACCTCATCCATTTCAGACAAAGTTGATTTTACCTTTTTTTCTGTCAAATCATTATTAATACTTTCTATAACATCTAATGCCGTCATATCAGAATAATCTTCTCGAAAATTATCTAACTGCATATTATGTTCAAGTCCTACAAAATTATAAGGATTATCTTTCAATGTAAGACTATTTTCTAAATTTGTGTTTTTTTTTTCACACGAAGTAAAAAATACTATCAATGCAAGAATACTAGTAAATAAAATTTTTTTCATCTTCATTTGTTTTTTTTATACCTACGAGTAGCGGTAGGTTTTCGCTATTAATAAATTCGGTACAAATATATTTAAAATCAGAATATGCAACAAATACGATTTGTAAATAGTGTCTTTTTTTTGTGAATGACCTTTTTTTCGTATTTTTTTAATTTAATTTATTGGGGTGTTTATATAGAAACACTTATATTTACCACAAAAATAACTACTTATGAA
>JAOZTL010000399.1 GCA_029942205.1 Bacteroidales bacterium
AATATAAGCATTATTTTTAACTTTAGAGGGATTAAGCGGACAAGCATATAATATTATTCACCGAATTAAAGTCATCCACCTTACAAAGATACACAATTTTGTTAACAAATGCTTGTTTCTGATCCGATAATGCGTATTATTTTTCCCTATACTCTTTAAGCTCAATAGAGTGAACAAAAAACTACTTCCGTATATCCTTTCAGTAAGCCGCTGTACAAAATTGCCTTATGGTTACAAGAAAAACGAAGTCAGATGGCACTTCCTAGCAAACAGACGCATCTTTTGACCTATCAGACACAACAAAATAGCAAACCATTAGATCAAAAACAAATGCAGTAAAAAGCGACAAAGCTTTTGTTCATCGTTTTTTTTGTTTAGATGCATCATTACATTATTTAGTTGCTAATTATTAGCTGTTAGTTGCTGCACTTTTATTTTTAGTTAGCAATAATGACGCATTATTACATTTTTTTTTCATTATTTTGAGCTATTTTTTTGTTTTGTTAGCCTATTCTTTAATTTATTTTCTATATTTGCCTCGTTAGTTTCATTTAGTTGGGCTTTCAAATACCAACTAAACAGATTTTGTGGCAACTAAACACAAAAGAACAGCAACTAAATGGATTTATACCTCAACTAAACACATAAATGCATCAACTAAATAGATTGCAGCATCAACTAAACAGAAAAAAGACCAACTAAATATATTATTTAATCAACTAAACAAATAAATACAGTAACTAAATAGATTCAATAAGCAACTAAACGAATTTCATTATCAACTAAACGAAAAAATAGTGCATCTGAGTGCTTTTTTCTTTCATCTGAGAAGTTATTTCTTTCATTTGAAGTGATAAAAGCTCTGACTAATTCCTTTTTTTCGTTATCGTTAATCATAAAAAAGGAAAATAAGAGGCTTTTTATATCAAAAAAAGAAAATAAAGTAACAACTAAATAATAAGTTAACCAAAATAATTAGAAAATGCTAGTCCCAAAACGTCAATATATTACATCGGATATTTATCTGGTGGAAGAGTCGAACAGAATACTGTCGAGCTTAAGCAAAAACCTAGCAGCTTTCCAAGCTTATGGCTACACAAACGAGCAAGTTGTGTACTTGAAAAATGAAGTAAAAGCGTTCATAGACAGTGATGTGGAGATAATAGAGAGCGAGTTGGTGGTGGTGCGTGAAAGAATTCAGGTGACAGAGCTGGAGCTGCAATTGCAGATCGAGAAGATACGCCTAAGCAGCACGCTGGGCTTTACAAAGAAAGATCATCTATATTTTGAGATGGAACAGATTTGTGGTAAAAAAAACAAGGGAGTTGCTTTGTATGTACAAAGTAAACAGATAGAATTATCAATAGCAGAGTACCTCGATGCATTTACTAGCAACGGCTTGCAGGAGAGGGATAATCAACAATTAAAGGAGTTGAGTGCGAAATTGTTTGACGATTTGCTGCAGCTCGAACGCTTGAAAGCGCAAGGGCGGCATGCTCGTATCGAGCACATCGAACGGGGCAATGCTCTCTACAAGGCTGTTATACAAATCAGCCAAGTGGGGAAGTCGGTTTTTCATCGCAAGACGGAGTACAAGCAGTTCTTGTTTCATAAGGATTTCTTAAGCAAGCAGAAGGCTAGAAAGACTCGCAAAATCAACCAAAAAATAAAAAAAGAGGAGCAAGTGAACCAAGTAAATTTGGATGCCGAGGATGCCCTTGGCTAGGGCATTCGGTCTTCGACTGTTTGATGTATCTTACGCACGAGCAAGTAACAATACAATTTACTGTCTACTTTCTTTCTTTCGACTAACTACTTTCGACTGTCTACTCCCTTAGCTTCTACTAACGACTTTCTACTTACTACTTTTCAATTCAAAGCTTTCGCCAGTCCATTGGTAGGAGTTTTGCAGCAATCCTTTGTTGTAAAAAAGAGCACCTTCATCGTCTGATTCATCAACATTATAAATGTTTAACGTTTTGGTATTGGGTGAGTATACATAAATCCCCGAAAGTTCCTGTACCAATGAGCCATCGAAGATGTCTATTTTATATTCTTCCCATTCGCCATAGGTCGATCTTTTGAACAAATGCAAACTAGAACTACCATATCCAGGTGGTACTTGATTTTCTCCATTTTGGCAGTATACAAATAGGTCATATTCCTCGGTGGTTTCCAATAATTGGAATATAACCTCATCCATGTTGATGGAATAACAAAAAAGATCTAATCGGATAAAATCGGGAGCACTTTTGATTACTTCATAGCCAATATATTGTTCATTAGCACCATACAAGTACTGCGTCATGTTGTGATAATTGGTTGATCCCGAGCCAGGGAAACGGAATTCATCGTAATTACTTAGCTCCCAGAAGGTCATCAATAGCTTCGGTATTTCCTCTTTTTCTTTGTTTGTTTCGGTGATGGTTCCATCATCGTTTATTTGATATTCGGTAGTTATGCCATGGTGTGTTTCTTTTCTATCACTATAAAAATAAGAGCTATAGGTTGATCTTATTTTTATGTTCAACGAGTTATTGATCATCCCTGAGAGCTGCCCTTCTTTGGTGTCGTCGCCATCCTCCATGCTCCAGTCTTCTCGTGCGAAAAGCACGCTTGCAATGATTGTTCCTGTTTTAGAATATGTGCAAAGCGTATAGCTCATCGGCTGATCTTCTTCGTCTCCTATGGTTGATGATCTTTCGCCAAGGATAATGATCTCAAAATCTTTGCCTTCGGTCGGTATTTTGCCATAATAGTAATAATCTGTTTCATGAAATACTTGTCCGTCATGCGTAACTTCTTTCGCAACAGTATCGGGCAAAATAGGCAAATACTCTATTTCTATCTCACCACCTACTTTTATTTCATCCGCCATGCCATTAATGGCGATAGGCATTCTGTGGGTTTCCATAGCTGCCAATAGTTTTGTCAGTAGCTTCGTATTTCGGTCATTTACCGATAGATTTTCTGATTCGGCATTGTTGCTTTCGTTTAATTCCTCGCCATTGGTTATGGAGTCGTTCGTGTCTGTTTCATTTTCGTCTGAGCTGCTTGAATTACAAGCACTCCAAAAGAATATGGAGATAAGAATAAGTAGGTTTAGTTTTTTCATAATTGATTTGTTTCTTTAATTCTATTCGTTTACCCCTCAAAGGTAACAAATAATCCATAAGCTGATTAGTATTTTTTTTTTAATAATCAAAACAGACAAGCCTCTAGTACGAAACAAAAGAAAACCTTATATTTGCAGACTTCGTCTATGTTCTATTTATCTATTGATAAGTTCATACTTCGTTTGTTTTGATATTTATTTTTGGATAATTTTCAACAATTTATCAATGAAAATCAGTAATTTACGCATAAATACAGATAAGCAGATCAACCAGTGTAATAAATTGTTTAAAAAGAGCTATATTGATAAGCAAAAATAAGGTCTTTGACCTTTTTATGTTGCTCATGCACGAGTGGAAAAATACTTTTTTAATCAATTATTTATGAATATTTAATTTTCAACTTAATCCTGTCTAGGTACTTAATAAAACAGACGAAATCTGAAGTTATTGATAATAAAAGTTTTTCATAAATGCGTAAGCAACATCAAAAAGGTGGAAGACCTTAAACAGCAATGCCATGAACAAAACCATTCGCAATATTTGTTTACTCGGTCATGTAGACGCAGGAAAGACCAGCATTACCGAACATTTGCTTTATCTGAGTGGTCAGATCCGCCAGATGGGGCAAGTAGACAAAGGCTCTACGGTGAGCGACTCGCTGAGCGTGGAGCGAGAGCGAGGGATCTCTGTCCGATCGGCAAGTTGCTCGTTTGCGTGGCAAAACGGCACTATCAATCTACTGGATACGCCTGGGCACGTTGATTTTTCGGCAGAAGT
>JAOZTL010000400.1 GCA_029942205.1 Bacteroidales bacterium
GAAATTAGTTGTTTTTTCCTTTTTTTCGGGGAAAAATGCGCAAGTCGGGTTAAAGAAGAATGAATACAGAACATTACCGAAAATTAGAACAAATGTATTTACAAACCAATGTAAATACAATGATATTTGATACTACTAGCTGCAAAATATCTCATGAAGTGGCTGAAATAGGACTCGAAATATCCGAAAAATATTTTCATGCTCTCGGTGCAATCCATGGCTCTGTGTATTTCAAACTATTGGATGATGCTGCTTTTTTTGCTGTTAATTCTATCGTTCAAGATGTTTTTGTTCTCACTACTTCCTTTCAAATCAATCTTATTCGCCCTGCCAATTGCGGTTTACTAAAATCGGTAGGCAAACTTCGCTACAAATCGAAAGGGCTATACATAGCTGAATCAACTCTATACAATGCTGAGGGAAAAGAAATAGCTTTCGGTACTGGAAGTTTTTCTAAAAGCAAAATTCCATTATCTGAAAAAATTGGTTATAAATAAACGATTTATAGGTCTTCTATTTTTTTATAGTTCCTTACACAATTTTGCAAATTCATACGATTCAATGAAATACAAAATCATTAACTGGATATTTAAAAGCTTGTATTTTACTGAAAAATATATAATTCCAGAATTGTGTAAGCAACATCAAAAAAATCGAAGACCTTATTTTAATAATTAAAATCGTAATAAACCACTTGATCACGTAAAATATCCGTTACTGTAAATGATGCCGCTTCGTATATTTGTCTTGAAGTAGTAGCGATACCTGTAACCATATAATATTCAAAGTCATTAGGATAAACTGTTATATCAAATCCATAAGAGTTCGCAGGTACTATTATACTATAATCTCCATTATTGTCAATAGAAGCAGTTGTTGTTCCCTGTATGCCTTCGTAGTAAAAACTCAAAATTTCACCATCTCCTGAATGATTCACATAACCATCCGTACTAGGATTGATTATACTTTCTGTATTATAATTGATTTGGGCAACCAATTTTGTTCCTGCGGGAGCATTCTCTAATGCAAAATTAGTATTATCTAATTCAGCACTTACATGTCCTTTAATATAAGCCACCCCTAAATTAGATACAGGCATCAATACAACCATTGTTGCTGCATAGCGTGTATCGTCCGAATCGATATCCGAAGTACTCGTTAGGTCTACAATGAAATTTGCAGTAGAATGCCCTGTTAAACTAACAGAAACGGCTACCGTTCCTCCTCGTAAATTATTAAATGCCGCTAAACCACTAGCGTCTGTAGTTACGGATATGACTGAATCACCTACCGCCAAAGATACCACAGCACTAGTTACCCCTGTGGATGATTTATAATTCGTTTCGGATTGCGTTGCCACTAATACCGAATAATTAATAGCACGTACCACGTTAGAATCTAAATAAAGTGTATCGCCTACACTTGCTACCTCTTCTGCTTCTACTAAAGCACTATCTCCTTCGCACGACGAGAATATAAGTAGCAAAAACAGCATACCAACCATTGTAAAAGAAAAATAACTTCGTTTCATTTTTTTATACCTTATTTAATAAGCATACTCTTTGGTTTTTCTGCTCCCACCCCCTACTCTTTCTTCGGATTTTCGGGTTACTCCGTAAAGTAAGGTCTTCGATCTTTTTAATGTTGCTTACGCACTACTGTGAAAATCTTCATAATAAGTAATTTATCTGAAAATAAATAAAAACTTAATTTTGTCTATCTACTTAATAAAATAAAAATTTCTACATAAAAATTTAGATCTTATAAATTCTCCATTATTTTCATACTATAAACGAACCAAGTAGTATCTTTAATAGCCGTTTTTCTTTGACTCTTGTTTTTATAAATTTTATTGGCAATAGGTATTCCTGATAAATCAAATTTAGTGCAATTTTTATACATAATATAATTACTTTCATATAAGCTATCTGTATTTAATACAGATGGATCATACTTAATCACAGTGAAATCAATCAGTTTTCTCTCTCGAACAGGCAACACTATCAAACGGTGAAAATAAAGTGGAACACTAAAATTTTTATACATACTATCTTTTTGATTAACCACTGTAACATAACCATTCTTATCAAATAGCATTTGAAATTGATGATACAACATTATATCTGCATTGGCGGTATCTGCTAATATCTGTTTGGCTCGTTCTACGGTTATCTGAATACTTTCGGCAGGAATAGCAGTACTGTCATCTACCCTACTACATTTTCCGCTTACGAAAAGCAATAACACCACGATGGATAACGTTATTTTATGCATATTACTCTTCTATTAATTTAATGACAACAAACAAAAATACATTTTCTTGTTGTTTATTACGATCAAACTCTAACTTTTTTTGAGTAAGCTCATCGCCTAAATCTGGCAAACAGATATTTTTTTTATCGTATCGAATGGCATAATATTTATCATCGGTATCTTTCATCGGATCTTGGTAATACCTTAGATCAAATGCTTTGACTGTCATTTTTTGTTTAGCTACTTTTAGGCGATGAATCAGCATATCAGGCTGATAGCTTAGCGACGTATTATCCATTCGCTGGATTACAAAAGTTGCATCCGCATCTAACAACTGTTTTATTCGTCTCTCTGTTATGTAGTTACCTGTTTCCATTGCTAACGAATCGAGTAATGATTGTAATTCAGCTTTCTTTTGAGTAAGTACTTGTTCTGTAAATAAATCCTTTTTTTGTGGACGATCTTGTTCAAAAATTATTTCCTTTATTTTCAAACTTCTTTCATCAAACAACAAGCTAAGTGTGTCTTGCATACGAACAAACGAATTATCTTTACTACTTAATCCTGAAAACTCGATATAACATCTTTGTCGAATCAAGTTATCCGTTAATTCTAACTCGAAAGCTTTCGTATGCAACTGCAATGAGTATCCCATATAAAAAGTTTGTTGCAACTGCTCTACAAATTCGTGTAAACTTCCTTCTTTTGCTCCCAATTCATCAGGAAAAAGCAAATAAATAGAAGAATCAAGGCAAATAGAATGATACAGATGCTGTCTATAATGCTCAAAATTTGTTTTCTCAGATTCTTCGCCTAATAATTTCAAATCAAAATAAAAAGATCGAACAACAGTCTCAACCGTATCTTGGCGTGTCATACTCTGTGCTTGTCCTAAAGTGTATGACAACATTAGCAGTATAAATAATATTTTTCTCATGTATTCTTAAACTTTAGACTGTCCTAAAAAATATTTAAAATTAATTTCTTATAATCTTCTTTAGCTCCTATGTCTGCTTGTATTATTTGATCGATCAACCATCCCGAATTTTCATTTTCTCTCACAAACTCCCGAACGCTTACAATCCAGCCGTCAAAATCTAAAATGTGATAATTCAAATTGTCCATGTTAATAAACTCTAATTCGTTTCGTGCCCAAGCAATTTTCAACTCAGACAAGCCTCCTCCTTCTTTCGGAAAATGCACCCATACGGCACTGCTATTCTCTGTTTTCATCAATCTGTTTAGACTCAAAAAATTAACTTCGTTATTCGTAGGAGGAATAATGTACGGGACAGTCTCTTGTGGTGGATAAATCACATTTGGACGCACGCCAACAAATATCCATTTCGCTCCATTGTTCTCATTATATACTTTTTGCAACACTACGAATACTGTTTTGTCTGCCCCTTTATGCTTCACATGCATATTCGCTGATAAATAGATTGCCGAATTGTTCAGTAATTTAGCATTAGCTGGATCCGTTACGTCTAACACAAAATCATTCACCAATTGCTGATAGTCTGCATCTGCAAGTAATTGTTCATTTTGTAAATTAAATAAATGCTTGATGGCGTATAAAAGTAGTGACTTTTAAAAAAAATAGCTCAAAATTTCATACA
>JAOZTL010000401.1 GCA_029942205.1 Bacteroidales bacterium
AGTGCCGATTTGAAGTGAACAACGAGTATCAAAATAATAATGGCAAAAGCGATACCGAATAGTCGTTGTACCTCAACCATTGTTTCTTCTGTTCGTTTAGATTGTCCTTGATAAATAACTCTAATTCCAGGGAATTGAGCTTTTAGTCTAGGAATCACATTTTCTGTTATATCAGCAAGAATAGGCGGAACAGATTCTTTTGGGTCGGTCAATTCTGCTTCAACTCGAATTTCTTTTGCGCCATTAAATCGTTTGATACTGACAGGTCCACGTTCGATATTATAATCCATCAATTCTACGAGCGGAAATTCACCTGCGAGTGTTTTAATTTTCATTTGTTCTAATTGTCCCAGTGTCAGGCGATCAGATTTTGGATAGCGTACCCATACCCGTACTTCGTCTTTTCCTAATTGTAACCGCTGTGCTTGCCCACCATAAAATCCTTGTCGTACTTGATTGCTTATCATCGCATGATTTAATCCCAAAAAGTATGCTTTTGGTTTCAGTTCAATAAGTACTTCTTGTTTTCCTTCTGGATTATTATTCGTAATATTTGTTAATTTAGAATTTTGAGATAATTCATTCTCTAAAAACAACTTAGCTTGCCGTAATTCTTCATTATTTTTCGACATTAGACTTACCGAAATTGGTGCTCCCCAACGCCCGTGCGAGCCTCCGATTTTAAATTTATTTACTTCTGGATTTTTTCCTATTTTTTTACGCACACGTTCTATTATCTCAAAACTAGAAACTGGTGCGCCTTCCATATTCCTCAGAATCACGTTAATACTACCTGCATGTGCTCCTTTTTCAAGCCCAGAGAAAGAACTTCCTAAACTTGCAAAAGTATAATTTACATAATCGGCAGAATCATTAAATTCTTTTTTCAACTCATCATTTACTTCCCACACTTTTTCCTCAAATAATCTCAAATACTTTAGCGTTTGTTTTTCGCCATCACCTGGTTTAAAAGCTATATCGACACCAAAATTGTCAAACTGCATGGCAGGAAAAAAAGTTGTTTTGATAAAACCGCCATTAAATAATCCAGCCGTTATCAACATAAATGCCACAGGAACAAAAACAGAAATCCATTTCCATTTCAAAATAAATTTGAGTACTACTCCATACACTTCGTCTCGCATAAAAGCGATGAAAGATTCTAATTTTTTCCGAACTTTAGTGCCTAAGTTATTTTTTCGTTTCGTTTTCAACACACTCGAACTCGACAAGTGAGCAGCCAGTACAAAAAAAGCTTCCCATAACGAAAAGAACAAGCTAACGACTACCACAAAAGCCATTTCAAACAAAAACTCCATTCCACCTTGTTTGATAATCAATAAAGGTGAAAAAGCAACGATCGTAGTTGTTACAGAAGTAATAACGGCAGGAATCACCTCGACCGTTCCGTCGATAGCTGCTCGTTTGGGGCTTTTACCTTGTTCGAAATGCGAAAAGATATTTTCTGCAATCACAATTCCATCGTCCACCAGTATTCCAATAACGAGAATCATTCCAAATAATGAGATCATATTGATTGTAATTCCGTACATTGTTCCTACAGCAAACATGGCAAGAAAAGAAGCAGGAATACCCCATGCCACCCAAAATGAGAGTCTTAAATTTAAGAATAAAGCAAGAACAATGACAATCAAAATAAGTCCCATTCCACCATTTCTGTATAATAAATCTAAGCGACTATTCAACAGTTCGGTAAAATTAAAGGTTACCTCCATTTCTACATGTTCATGCTTTTCGTTAAATTCTTCGATATAATTATTAACGTATTCTGTTATTTTTTGTAAATCTTCTTCGGGCAATTTATTGACAGAAATCGAAACACCAGGTTTTCCATTGATTTTAAAATCACTGGATACGTCAGAAAAAATCATTTTCACGTTTGCAATGTCTCTAACACGAATAAAACTTCCGTCGTTATTTGCTCGTACAATGATTTCTCCAATTTTATTTGGATCAACACTTCTTGCTCTGGATCGAATCATTATTTCTTGCTCGTCAGATTTAATTTGCCCTGCCGAAATATCCGTATTATTTTGACTTATTGCACGTGATATTTCATCAAAAGTAATGCTATAACGCATCAAATCGTCTTCACGTGCATCCACTGAAATTTCTATTGGCGGATAGCCACTCACACGTATTTGGCTCATTACGCCCGAAGCATAAAAATCATCTTCGATGTCGTTTGCATACTTTTTCAGTGTCATCAAATCTAAATCCCCGACAACGGCAACGAACATGGCTTGTGTAACCGATCGCTGTTTGTTCACAATCGGGCGTTCTGCCGCCGTGGGCATCGAGCTAATTCCGTCTACTGCATTTTTAACTTCCGCTAGCGTTTCGTCCAAATCGTATTCGCCTGTGGTTTCGATATTTACACTTGCAAAATTTTCAGCCGATGTCGAAGTTATTTCTTTGATTCCGACCAGCCCCCGCACCGCTTCTTCGATACGTGCGGTAACACCTTCTTCCATTTCCTTGGGCGAAGCTCCAGGATAAGCTACCGATACGGTAATATTTCGTGATGCTCGTTCGGGGAAAAACGACATTTTCATGTTTGAATATCCCATTACTCCTGCCAAGATAAGTATGACAATAATAATATTAGCGTAAAACGGATATTTAACAAATATACTTACTATTTTTTTCATAAAAATTTATATTTTCTTTCAAAAATCTGCTAAAATTTATTTCGATTAATGCTAATTTTCTTCTCTAATTATTTCCACTTTTGTTCCTTGACTTGCATTAATTAAGGCTTCCATCACAAGTTCTACGCCTTCATTTAAACCTTTGAAAATCAGTGTTTTTTCATTAATTTTCAATATTTCGATTTCTAATATTTGCAATTTTCCTTCTACCACTACAAATACTTCATTTTGGTTAAAAACCGCAGCTCTAGGGATTTCCATCGCATTATCAAATTTAATTCCACTAAATGTAGCCGATAAGTAAGCTCCATTATAAATAGGTTTTTCTGCAGATGAATTAAGAGCAATAAAAATGCTTCGAGATTGAGTTTTAGCATCCACAAAGTTTGAAATACGAATAATTCGTCCATCCCAGCCAGTATTTTCATCACTAGAAGTAATTTTTACCAAAGTACCTTTTCTTAGCCATTTTGCATCTTTCACATTCACAGGCACTTCAAGCTCCAATTTATCCGCTTGTATCATTTTAGCCAATCGAGCCCCAGGGTTAGCGATTGCGCCAGCCTCCATGTACACTTCGGTAAAAGAGCCAGAAAAAGGTGCATAAATTGAATATTTTTTTATACGTTCTTCTTCACTTTGTATGGTATAATAATCGTTCAAAACATTCCGACTAGCTAAATAAATTTTTTCTTGACTTGATTTAATCTCAGGCATTTCGGGCAATGGTTTTGCCAAATCAATATCTTCAAAAAATGCCAACCAATTAGAATAACTATCGTTGTAATCTATCTTAAAATCAGGTAATAAACTTGCAATCGAATTAAGAAAACGACTTTTGCGTGCTTTTAAGCCCAATAAAGCTTCTTTATTATTTATTTTTGCAAGTAACTGACCTTTAGCGAAGTTCTGTCCTTTTTTGAGCGGTACAGCACCAGCCCTGATTTTTCCTTGTACCTCGGCACTCAAATCGACATATTTTTGTGAACTCAATCGCCCTGATGCTCGCATTTGCGTAAATACATCGCTATAAATAACAGGCGCAGCCTTTACATAGCGAATATTTTCTTGCATTTTCATCATTTTCGGCTCTTCTTTCATCGACGAAAGCCCTTGCATGGCTACTATCGAAAGCACTAACAAAATAGTTACGGATGCTACAATTGTGAT
>JAOZTL010000402.1 GCA_029942205.1 Bacteroidales bacterium
TCAAAAAGTACGATTTGATGGAGACATTTTGGATCATCAAATTGGTATCGAATACATTTTAGGCGTGCTTAGCAGCGAGAAGCATGGCGCAATCAAAGAATTATCGGAAATCGTAGCCGTAGGGCATCGTGTAGCACATGGAGGTGAATATTTCAAGGAAAGTGTCGAACTTACCGACGAAGCGATAAAGGAAATAGAAAAGCTTTCGGAATTAGCTCCATTGCATAATCCTGCCAATTTGAAAGGAATTTATGCAACCAAACTATTGATTCCTGATGCTGATCAAGTAGCAGTTTTCGATACCTCGTTTCATCAAACAATGCCACAAGAGGCGTACATGTACGGAATCCCTTTTTCTTTATACAAGAAATATGGAATTAGAAGATACGGATTTCATGGAACTAGCCACAGATTTGTTTCTCAGCGTGCAGCCGAAATTCTAGGAAAAGACCTTAGCGAACTTAAGATGATTACTTGCCACTTAGGTAATGGAGCATCTATTGCTGCCATCAAAAACGGTAAATCGATAGATACATCCATGGGATTCACGCCTCTCGAAGGCTTAATAATGGGTACTCGATCGGGCGATTTGGATGTAGGTGCAGCTTTATTTTTGATGGAAAAAGAGGAAATAGATAAGTATTCATTAAATACTTTGGTCAATAAACATAGTGGAATGCTGGGGCTTTCTGGCGTTTCGTCGGACATGCGCGAAATAGAAGGCGAAGCAGCGAGCGGAAACGAACGTGCAGGGATGGCATTGGAAATGTATAATTATAGAGTAAAAAAATACATTGGAGCGTATGCAGCAGCCATGGGCGGGATCGATATTTTGATTTTCACAGGTGGTATTGGCGAGAATGCCGAGACAACAAGACGTGGCGTATGCAAAGGGCTTGAGTTTTTGGGAATAGAAGTAGACGAAAGCAAGAACACTGGCTCACGTGGCGAAGAAATGGTGATTAGCAATGACAATGCTCATGCGAAAATAATTATTGTGCCTACTGCCGAAGAGCTTGTTATCGCACAGGATACTCAAATGATTATTGATGCCAAATAGGTCTCCGACCTTCTTGATGTTGCTTACGCACGAATAAAGACTTTCTTAATTTAACATGTAAATAAACATACGCAGAATGCAATTATCTAAAATAGCAGATCTTTACAAATTAATCAAACAACAGAAAAAGCGGAAAAAACTGGTACTAGCAGTAGCACACGATCACCATGCGCTGGATGCCACTTACAAAGCTTGGCAACAAAATATTATTACCCCAATATTGGTTGGTGATAAAGCCGAAATAAAAAAAATAGCAGAAACTCATACTTATGATTTATCAGCAATAGAAATCATTGACGAGAAAAATAAGACGAAAGCCGTGGAAATAGCCGTGAGGCTGATTCATGACAAAAAAGCTGAAATTCTGATGAAAGGAAATGTGGATACTGCTACGCTTCTGCGAGCTGTGTTGAACAAAGAATGGGGCTTGCGTGCGGCAGCTACTCTCTCACATTTGGCAGTGTTTGAAACCGAAAATTATCACAAACTATTGTGCCTAACAGACGTGGCGATGAACATTGCACCCGACCTGAAAGCAAAGGTAGGCATTGTGAATAATGCAGTGGCTTTCTTAAACAATATCGGTATGGAAAAGCCCAAAGTGGCTGTGGTAGCGGCAGTAGAAGTGGTAAACGAAAATATGCCTGCAACATTGGATGCTGCTTTGCTTGCCAAAATGAACGAGAGAAAACAAATTAAGAATTGCTTAATCGATGGTCCTCTAGCGTTTGATAATGCAATAAGTACCGAAAGTGCCAAGCATAAGGGCATAGAAAGCCCCGTGGCAGGCGATGCCGATTTATTGTTGATGCCAAACATTGAAACTGGAAATGTGTTATACAAATCGCTTACGCTTTTCAGTAAAGTAAAGCTGGCAGCGGTTATTTTGGGGGCTACTGCCCCGATAGTGCTTACTTCTCGCTCAGATTCGGAAGAATCAAAACTGAACAGCATTCTGTTAGCGGCAGTAGCTAAGTAAGCACTTCGTGCTATTTGATGTTGCTCACGCACTGATATAAAATTATTATAATTAATAACTTTTTGAAAAGCAAATACATAATTTTACACTTTTACTTATTCATAATTTACAATAGTTCGTTAAGTTTTTCTGTAAAATAATTATTGTCAATTATAAATTTAACGAAGTGTTGAATTTATAGACTACATACATTTCACATAAATGCGTAAGCAACATCAAATAGGTCGAAGACCTTAGAACATAAAACATGGAAAATATACGAATACTTGCGGTTAATCCAGGATCAACAACAACAAAAATAGCTGTATACCAGAATGCTAATCCTGTATTCCTAAAAACCATCAAGCATACGATGGAAGAATTAAAAGACTTTGAGACCATTGCCGACCAATACCAGTTTCGGAAAAAAATCATCATGAAAGAAATGGAAAAAGCCGAAATACGCATGGATTTGATTCGTGCCATCGTGGGGCGTGGTGGCTTGGTAAAGCCTATTGAATCGGGCGTGTATGAAGTGAACGATGCCATGATTAGAGACTTGAAAAACAGCCCATTAGGAGAGCATGCCAGCAATCTTGGGGGTTTGATAGCCAAGGATATTGCCGACACCTTGCCCGATGCAAAGGCGTACATTGCCGACCCAGTAGTGGTCGATGAATTGTCGAAATTGGCTCGTGTGAGCGGGCATCCTGCTTTTCGGAGGAAATCTATTTTTCACGCATTAAACCAAAAAGCGGTAGCACGCCAACACGCCAAGTCGGTGATGCGCCAATACGAAGACATGAATATGATTGTGGTGCACCTTGGAGGAGGAATCACGGTGGGTGCGCACGAAAAAGGACGTGTGATTGATGTAAACCAAGGATTGAACGGCGAAGGACCTTTTTCGCCCGAACGTAGCGGAACGTTGCCTGTGGGCGATTTGGTTACAATGTGCTTTAGTGGCAGATACTCCGAGCAAAAGATTCGCAAAATGATTACTGGTGAAGGCGGAATGGTGGCTTATTTGGGTACAAACAGTGCTTACGAAATAGAAACTCGTGCGATAGAAGGAGATGAAGAAGCAAAATTCTTTTTTGATGCGATGGCGTATCAAGTTGCAAAACAAATAGGCTCGATGTGCCCTGCACTGAAAGGCGAAGTAGATGCCATTTTGATTACTGGCGGAATAGCTAATAGCAAATACTTTGTAAATCAAATCATCGAACGTGTATACCGCATTGGTCCTGTACATGTGTACCCTGGCGAAGATGAAATGCGTGCATTAGCTACCAACGGATTGATGATCGTGAAGGGAGAAATAGTAGCAAAAGTATACGATAAATAAGCTCTTCTCCTTTTTGATATGCTTACGCATTCATTAGACCACGAAGCATCCGTAGGATCTTCGTGCGTCTGAATATATGGAGCTTATTGGAAAAAAGCCACATGCTTGTCCAAATCTTTCCCTTGTTTTTTCAATTCGTTTGAATTGCGTGCTAATTCTTCGGCTACCGAAGAGTTCTGGAGCGACATTTGACTCAATTGAACAACAGCACTACTGATTTCTTTTACACTGGCATCTTGATCAATACTTGCTTGGGTGATTAAATTGACCAAATTGGCTGTTTTTTCAATATAAGGCATTACATCATTTAATAACTGGATGGAATTTTGCGCCAAATGAACACTTTTTTGACTAATATTCCCTATTTCGACAGCTGCGACATTCGATTTTTCAGCCAATTTGCGAATTTCGGATGCAACCACCGAAAACCCTTTTCCTGCTTCGCCTGCACGTGCTGCT
>JAOZTL010000403.1 GCA_029942205.1 Bacteroidales bacterium
ATTTTGCATTGCTTCATTTTTATCGATCAAAAATATAAAAATGAATTGAAAATAACGCATAAATTATTTTATTTTTTACGCTAATTTCATAATCAATGCTAGAACATGCTTATTTGCAGCATATAAAATTCTTGTAAGTACTTTGTGCTATTTAATGTTGCTTACGTGCTTGTGTAAAACTATCACAATCAATGACTTATCGAAAATCAACTATGCAATTAATTTTTTATAGGTGCTTATAACCTATATTATGGAATAATTTCATGAGAGAGTGGCAGAAAAATATTTTAAATTTCTACAATTTAATTGGTATAAATCATCAAAATTCACAGAATTACGTAAGCAACATCAATCAGGTCGAAGAACTTAAGTCAATAAAAATCAGCAGTAAAAATAATTTATTTCACGAAAGAAAAAATTAAATGCAAAAAGATTTGGGTTTTATCAAAAGCAATCGTATTTTTGTAATTGAAGAAACTAAGAATAAAAATGTCTATAGCACAAAATAATTTAGCTGATCAGCTACGAGTTAATGTTCAAAAAATCAAACTTTTACTTGAAAATAGTCAAGGAAAAAATCAAGATTTACTCATCGAAAATGAGAAGCTAAACAACAAAATTAGACGACAAGAATTAGAATTTCAAGAATTAAATAATAAATACGAAAGCTTAAAATTGGCAAAAGCGATGATTACATCAAGCGATGAGTCGCATGATGCCAAAATAAAGCTCAATCAAATAGTGCGGGAAATAGATAAGTGCATTTCTTTATTAAATAGATAGATCAATAATAATTAATAAATTTATATTTTATTTAATACCGAATAATTTCACAATGGGTTGTTCGATGCTGTATGATACACTAATAATAAACGATGGACGACAAATTATCAATTAATATCAGTTTAGCAGATCGAACGTATCCACTAAAAATAGATAGAGCCGAAGAAGAAAAAATACGAAAAGCCGCTTCTTTTATTAATCAGAAGTTGGCTCAATATAAATTACGTTATAGAGGAAAAGATTCACAAGATTTATTGGCTATGGTCGTGTTGCAGTATGCTACCACCAATATTGAACAAGAAAAGAAATTAAGTTATTCCCTTCTTAATCAATCAATTAAAGACATTAATTCGGAACTTGAAACTTATTTAAATAATCAACAAGAAAGCGTTCTTTGAACCAAAAAACAGTTTTGTTTTTTTGCATATCAAATAAACAGGACTTATATATTACCCGCATTTTTCTTTTATCATTTGGAAAACTCAACATTTACAAACTAGGAGTTTAACTCGGATTATGTAGAACAGGCCTTAACTCTTCGGAGTGTTTCGTAAGAAACCATTGGACGTTCGAAATATGATGGCGACTCCTCCCATGTCTATCAGGGGTTTTTTCATTTCATGAAGAATTATGCGGGTTTTTTCATTCATAAGCACAAACGAAAACATATTATGGGAATCTTACTAGATATTGCAGTCGGGCTAATTTCGCTTATAGCGGGAGGTGCCATCGGCTTTTTTTTTAAAATAAAATCGCTAAATAAGCGAGCAACCAGCATTATAAAAGATGCCGAAGCAGAGGCCGAAGTTATCAAAAAAGATAAAATATTACAGGCAAAAGAACATTTTTTACATCAAAAAACGGATCATGAAAAATTCACTGTCGAAAAAAATGCAAAACTCAGTAGTTTAGAGAATAAATTAAAACAAAAAGAAAATTCGATAAACCAACGACGTGATGATTTACAACGCAAGCACAAAGAACAAGAAATAAAGAAGAAGCAACTAGAGTCCAAAACAATTGAAACGGATGCTATTCGTGAAAATCTAAGTTCGCAGCTAAGTATGGTGGAGAAAAAAAATGATGACTTAGAAAAAATACACACAGAACAAGTCGTTAAGTTGGAGACGATTGCAGGCATGTCGGCAAATGATGCTAAAACACAATTGGTAGAATCGTTAAAAGAAGAAGCAAAAACCGAAGCGATGTCGTTTATTAACGATGTGATGGACGAAGCTAAAATGACAGCAACGAAAGAAGCTAAGCGTGTCGTTGTACAAACGATACAACGTGTTGGAACAGAGACAGCTATCGAGAATTCTGTAACAGTTTTCAATATTGATAGTGACGAAATAAAAGGACGCATCATTGGTCGTGAAGGGCGCAATATCAGGGCGTTAGAATCGGCAACAGGTGTTGAAATTATTGTAGACGATACGCCAGAAGCAATTGTATTATCTGCATTTGACCCTGTGCGTAGAGAAATCGCACGATTATCTCTGCATCAGCTGGTTACAGACGGTCGAATCCACCCTGCTCGAATTGAAGAAGTGGTTAATAAAACTCGCAAACAAATTGAAGAGGAAATTATCGAAGTTGGAAAACGAACTTCTATCGATTTAGGAATACACGGATTGCATCCAGAATTAATACGCTTGGTTGGAAAAATGAAATACAGATCGTCTTATGGTCAAAACTTATTGCAACATTCACGCGAAACGGCTAAACTTTGTGCCATCATGGCTACCGAACTTGGACTGAATCCAAAATTGGCAAAACGTGCTGGTTTACTGCATGATATAGGGAAAGTCCCCGACGAAGAGCCAGAATTGCCACATGCTATTTTAGGAATGAAATTAGCAGAAAAATATAAAGAAAAACATGACGTTTGTAATGCGATAGGTTCGCATCACGACGAAGTAGAAATGTCCAGTTTACTATCTCCAGTGGTACAAGTTTGCGATGCAATTTCGGGAGCTCGCCCTGGTGCACGTCGAGAAATAGCCGAATCGTACATCAAGCGTCTAAAAGACTTGGAAGCTTTAGCATTATCGTACCCTGGCGTATTGAAAACGTATGCGATACAAGCTGGTCGTGAGTTACGTGTAATCGTTGGAGCAGATAAAGTTTCGGACAAAGACGTGGATACTTTATCGTATAATATTGCTAAAAAAATACAGGATGAAATGACTTATCCTGGACAAGTGAAAATAACGGTTATTCGAGAAACACGGGCTATTAGTTACGCAAAATAGCACTTCGTGCTTTTAATGTTGCTCACGCACTAGTCTCTTGCTATCAGTAATTTATAACTAATTCAAAAAATAGAAAAGTGGTATTTTATTTATAAAAAATACCTCTTTTTTATTTTTAAAACGTTTCCACTTGATACAGGAAAATGCTGAAAATAAAAATTCCAATACACAATCAATCTGAAATACACTATACTTTTGATATTTTATTGACAGATTTACTTGGAGTTGAATTTACAGTAGAATATTCCTCAAATGAAGCGTCTGAAATTCATTTACCTAACGGAAAAAAGATTCTCATTAAAAACAGTTTCTTTAAACGATTCAAGCAGCCCCTCTCCTACTTATCTGCCGAAAATATTCCTACAGAAATAAACTTTCTCAATTCAGAATATAACGAATTGCCTAATTTAGCAGTGCTTTGGGGTGAAAGCACAATTGAAAATACACCTCGTCAAATTACAATTCATGCCGATATTGTTGGCTCTACATTTTTTATGCTAAGTCGCTGGGAAGAATTTGTTTCAACGAAACGAGATCAACATGCACGCTTTCCTGATGCTGCATCTTTAGCTGTCAATCAAAATTTTCATCAACGCCCGATTGTAAACGAGTATGCTTTTTTATTGAAAAATGTGTTATCAAAACTGGGTTATTCCATTACACAAAAATCCAGTTTCAAAATAATTCCAACGCATGATGTTGATTTTTTTAGAAAATATAATCATTTCGGAGATTTTATGAATTCAGCAGGGGGTGATCTTTGGAAACGCCGGAGTTTTAGCGG
>JAOZTL010000404.1:0-2217 GCA_029942205.1 Bacteroidales bacterium
GGGTTTTTCTTTTCAAACAGGAGCTGGTGGCACGTCTTTATCTGTTAGTCAATACTTTGGAGATATTATGCGTAAAAAAGGAATCAAGGCGCGCTTTGCACGTGGTGGCAGCAACAAATATTTGGTAAAAATGCACGAAGAAGGCTTAATTGATTACATTCTTGATGGTCAAACATTTGATTTAGATGGAGTTAAATCGATGGCAAAAAATCCGAACCACTTATGGACAAGTCCTTTTACGAGCTATAATTATCATAGCAAAGGTAATTTTGCAGGCTTAGTAGATGTCGTTATTTTAGGAGCAACAGAGGTCGATATTAATTTCAATGCCAATGTTGTTACTCATTCTGACGGTTATTTATTACATGGAATTGGAGGTTGGCAAAATTGTCTTTTGTCAAAAACAGTCATTCTACCTCTCCCACTGTTCAGAAATCGTATTCCTGTAATTTTAGATGAAGTAACAACGGTTTGTGGTCCAGGCGAACTCATCGATGTCATTGTTACAGAGCGTGGTATTGCTATTAATCCACGACGAACGGACTTGATAGAAAAGTCAAAAAATTCAAATTTACCAATAAAAACGATAGAGGAACTCAAAGAAGAAGCGGAAAAAATATGCGGAAAACCCGAAACACCTCAACTAGGAGAAAAAATAGTTGCTGCCATCAAATGGGTAGACGGAACTGTAATTGATGTTGTTAGAGAAGTTATTAATAATTGATAAATTTTAAAAAGTAGAGCAAGAATTAATCGGCTCTACTTTTTTTTAAGCATTAATACAAAGGACTGGAATTTTTTGCGAATTTTCTATAATTCGTTGTTCATTAGTGCCTAAAACAAAATCTTGCATATTCAAATTTTTAGATGCTGTAATCAAAATCAAATCCACATCTTTTTTCTTTGACCGATTCAATATTGCATCTACAATATTATCTGTATTTAACTCTAATTCAAGCTCGTATGAAATATTATTTTTACTAAACTCTTCCATTATTCTAATTTTATATTCCTCCGCAACATTTCTACCTATCTCATTTTTAAACACTTCTGGCATACACAGTTTAAATGTAATTCCTTTAATATATTTTGCAATATCAAGTGCCAAATTTAATTTCCCCATCGTTTCAATCCGACTATCGATAGGAAACAAAATATTCCGAATTTGCTCAGAAATAGGTTTTTCTTGTATCACCAAGAAGGGAATAACGCTACCAACAATAACTTTCAATGCCCAACTTCCTGTAAAATGCTGTAATCCAGTAACTCCATGCGTAGCCATTATCACCATTCGAGCCTTACTGTTATTCGCAATTTCGGTTATTGATTTAAAAATATGTCCATAAGCAACAATTGATTCAATACAAATCTGTTGATTAAATCTTTTTTTCGTATCTAAAACAAGATCAATAACCTGTTTCTCTGCACTTACTCGATCTTGCGATTGTTCAATAATATGTACAATATGAATACAACTACGAAATATTTTAGCAAAAACCAATGCATGTTCTAAAGCCAATTTTGACAAAGCAGAAAAATCGTACAGAACAATAATTGAATTTGTTAAATTGTAATTTGAATCATCTTTTTGAAAATTTTCTATCTTATTATTTATGGTTAATTGTTCTATATTCTGACCTAATTGTGATAAAAAATCTACTTTTTTCTCTAATAATAAAGCTTTTTCGTTGTTCATTTCTAGTCCGAGCAATACCCATATCTCAAGCCTTCCTTCCAGTCGAGCATCTTCATGATCATTTTCAAAGTCTAAGAAATCAAGATAAGCTGATTCATTATAAGCAATTATTTTTGTTATATCTTGCTTATAATCAATGTATTTATCATGATACTTATGTTCTGGATTTTCACTTAAAACAGAAATAATTTCTTTAAGTAAAGTAACAATTTTTAAAGTCAAAGCAGAATAATCCATTTCTTAGTTTTTTTTAATATTTATAACCAAACGTCTCATTATCCAGAAATCAAAAAAACAACTTTGTTTTTTTTAGATCGTACTAGAATAAGCTCTCTCTTGTTATTTGATGTTGCTTATATACTTGTACAATCCTCATTAAATAAATAATTCACAACTAAATAAATATACATCTACAATTTATTCATTTTGCTGAACATTACAAGTTTATAGAATTGCATAAGCAATATCAAATAGGTCGAAGATCTTAAAAATATGATTTTGTGCTAAAATTAGGTTTATTT
>JAOZTL010000404.1:2227-2944 GCA_029942205.1 Bacteroidales bacterium
GAAATATTTTTTTTTCAATTGTAATGCCTTTTTTTATCCTAAAAAATTGGTCATCAAATCGTCTCGAAAATGGCAAACAGAAATGTTTTGCTGCAATTTTTTTCGTCTGCTGTATACTATTGAATCCTGCGGCTGTAAAAATACAATCAACGTATGGAAACAGCTGATTTATAGGATATTCTGAACTAATTGTATGCTCTGTTTTATCAAAATTTAATTTGACTTGTGTAGCTATCCAAAAATGAACTTTCGTATTCTCTTTATCTGCAATGCTTTTTGCAAAATCTATTATTTTTTCAACTTCAATCAATGGTTGAGAATGGCTAATCAACCAAATTGGTAATTTAATTTCACTTAATTTCTGCTTTAAATGAGTAGACAATTTTGGTACCGAATATTTCAATGTAAGTGGAATAACATTATTTGTCCATAAATCTACCATTTCAACATGAAAATCATGTAATTTTTCAACAATGAAAATATGATCAAATTTTATTTTTTTCGTTTGTAAAGGCAGAATGGTATTTTG
Organism: Bacteroidales bacterium; assembly: GCA_029942205.1. Taxonomy (GTDB): domain Bacteria; phylum Bacteroidota; class Bacteroidia; order Bacteroidales; family JAOZTL01; genus JAOZTL01. Next base: position 2,757 of record JAOZTL010000404.1, read on the forward strand.
ATTTAAAATTCGAGCAATATAATTTTTTTCTATAAAAGAATAATCAAGCGATTCAAGTTCGCCCAAAATGCCCAAAGGAAAGCTGTCGACAAATATTCGTTCTATTTTTTCAGACAACAGTAAGGATGCAATCCACTTCTTTAATCCAAGTTTATTGGCAGCAAAGTAAATAGGAGGTATTTTAATAC
>JAOZTL010000404.1:2954-3817 GCA_029942205.1 Bacteroidales bacterium
GACAGAAACAGCAACCGAGCTTGGCGATGCAACGATAAGTATATTCTCAGGATCTACACCTAAAGTTTCTATAAAAGAAAGGGCACGTGTTAAGTGCCCCAAGCCGCCTCCTAATGCATAATATAAATCCACTTCTGATTATTTCTTTTGCATCAGTAATTCATTCATAATTATCAATTTATGTGCATTTGCAACTTTATCCAGCAGCAAAACACCATAAGCAAGCTTTATGCTTCGCTCATCGATTGTGAATACGTACTTTTCGTTTGCAATTTCAATAAATTCGGTTTTATCTCGAACTGTTCCTATCTCATTATCAATCAAATACACTTTAGCTTTTTCGTCGCTAGAAAATTTTATTTGGTAAGGATTTTCATTTTCTTCATTATCGCTTATCTTTACTTTATCATCATATAACTTCACTTTCCAAAGCAAATTTGAATTTTGATCTCTCACTTTAAAACTTCCTTCTTTGTATTTTACTTCTGCGAGTAAGTTTCCTTTTTTATCATAATACTTATTTTTTTCTCCAGATCGTTTGCTTTCAAGTTCTATGCTTCCAAATATTAACTTAGCATTTTCTCCGCTTACAATTGAAGCAACTTCGGTATCGGCTTTCAAGAATTTATAGCTTTTTTCTAGTGCTACCCTATTTTCATCCTCATTCCCTGGACGAAGATTAACATTCTCATTATCTGACACTTGGTTGTCAGTATTTTCTCCTTGACAGGCAGCAAACAACCATAAAATAGAAAATAATAGACTGAAAATTTGTAATTTATTTTTCATCTTAAAATCTTTATATTATTCAACACTTCGTTAAATTTATAATTGACAATGAATAATTGATAATTATTTTACTG
>JAOZTL010000405.1 GCA_029942205.1 Bacteroidales bacterium
AAAAGGTAATTTTGCAAGCTATGTTTTTCTGTAATTTCTAAATTAATAGTTGAGTCCAGTCTAAAAAGGTTCATTTTGCAAATATCAGACTCATAGTTAATATGCTTATTTATCCACTTTGGTATCAAAGAACCGACGAGGTGTAAGCAATATAAAAAACCAACATAAGTAAGATCGAAAACCTCAGCTTAATTTATAAACAAGACAATCGTTTGAAAACATTTTTTTATTATATTACTGCTTTCATTAGCATTTTATTTAGTTCGTATAGCTGCCAAGCACCAGCAATAGGGCAAATTACAACTCATACCGAAACTACCGATAATTTTCTGCCAACAAATTCTCCACAAAGTTATTGGCATCTAAAAGGGACAATTGGAACACATTCAGTGATTTTAGACTTTAATTTAGATACAGATTCTACATTGTTTGGAGTCTTATATGACGCAACAGTAACAAAAAGCTTCTTTATTTCGGGAGACTTAGAAAAGGAAAATAAAATAAGTCTCTATATAAGCACAATGGATAGAGATGAAAGTTTCAGCTTAAATATTCAGCTTTATGCTACAAAAAAATGGGAAGGCACATGGACTGAAAAGAATAAAAAAGAAGCACAAGTATCTTTAGAGGAAAATTATGACAAAGCCGTTCAATTTCAAGCATATTCCTTATTTGCCCAGGAACACTTGTTTGACGACGAAGAAATGCCTGCCTACGAAATAAGCTTATTTTATTTGTATCCACAATATTCTGATTTAGCTCCATTAGCTCTAGTACAAGAAAGCATGCATTTAGCATTATTTAATGAGCATGCTGCTGAAAAACAAATTGAAAAAAAAATAGAATCTATAAAAGAGAAATTATTTACCGACTATAGAAATTCTATCGATGATTTGACCAAAGAAGACATGGAAGAATTTGGGATGTATTATCAATGGTTTTATTCTGATGTAACAAAAATATTACGTAATAATGATGGTATACTTGCCTTCTCATTTTTCAACTACACATTTGCAGGAGGAGCTCATGGGTTGCCAACAGAAGTTTATTGGAACATTGATACTGAAACAGGCAAAATAATAATTGAAGAAGATTTTTTTGTTCCTAATTATAAAAAAGAATTAGCACAAATTATTCAGAAAAACCTATTTGGTGAAGATGGATTGCCAGAATTCTATTTTTCAAAAGAGAATATTGTCCCAAATGGTAATTTTTTGTTCTTAAACGATTGCATTATTTATTTGTATAATGTTTATGAAATTGCGCCTTACTCCGAAGGGGCGATAGAAGTAACGATTCCCATGTCGCAAATCAAACACTTGATTAGAAAAAAATAAGTACTTCGTCTGTGTTTTAATATTTATTTTTGAATATTTTTGGAACAAATTATTAATGTGAATCAATAAGTTGCGTCTAAATATAAAATTATATCAAACAGTGCAATAAATCGTTAAAACATAGCTATACTGATGAGTAAAAACATTAAATTATTAGTCCTTATCTTAGCGTCGTCCACCACCATTTCCACCTCCACGATGTCTCAGTTGTCGTAATAAGTAGTTTTTGAATTGATGCTCGGCCATGTAGAATTTCACCACTTTTACAGGCGGCAATACTTTCTTTAATTTTTCATGATGAGACGTGATTAATGTTGCTTCTTCTGCACGAATTTTGACTATTTCATCTGCCAATTCTTCTGCTTCTTTACCAGACATGTCATCTGCGGAATTTACTCTTTTAGATAAAGCAACTCGTCGGTTTATCAATGCTTTTTGTTTTTGTTGTATTTCGTTATAAACAGGCCAAAACTGTTGAGCTTCAAACACTGTAAGTGTTAATTCACGGGTAATAAATGCAATTTTTTCTGCCTCTATTTGTTTGTGTCGTTCACGGTAATTTGGCCCTTGAGCAAGTACGCCCAATTCTATAAGGAATAAAAATACGATTAAACTAAATACTTTTGGGTTCATGTGGTTGTTTTTTTATACGTAAGTAAGTGGACAAAATTAATTGTAATTTACTGAATTGCGTAAGCAATAAAAAGGTCAAAAACCTTAATATCCTTCGATTAATAAACTAGAATAAGCCATTTCTTCGCTTAAATAGTACGAAATAGGATCGGTTTCGTCAGCCTCCAAAGCTACCTCTGTCTCTAGTGTGCTATAATCAATCATCGAACTTTGATCCAATGCATACAAGTAATAATCTTCGGCACTTAGCTCTGTTTCAGCAACAAGCGATTGTTCTTGCGTAGCAAATTGAGCATAAGCATACCAAAGCGAAAAAGCAAATACAAATAATGCCGCTACTGATAAGTAAGGCTTTAGTTGATGTAGCCACACCGTTTTACCCTTTGGTTTCTCTTCTGTTTGTATGCGTTGTTGTACGTTTACTGCAAAATTCTCGAAATAATTTTCGGGAACTTCAAACGAATTTTGTTTTGGAATGTCGGATAGTTTAGCCATTTTGATTTAAGTAAGTACGTAGACAAAATTAAGTTTCTAATTAACTGTTTGTAGATTATTGATTAAGAAAGTATTTCCATTCGTGCGTAAGCAACATAAAAAGGAAGAAGACCTTATAAGTAGGACATGAAAAAATGCCCAAGGTTTAATCTTCCGAAAGAATTAGTTCTATTTTTTTCACGGCATGATGATACGATGCTTTTAATGCCCCTACCGAAGTTCCTAATATTTCAGACATGTCTTGGTATTTTATTTCATCAAAATATTTCATATTAAATACAATGCGTTGTTTTTCAGGAAGTGTCAATATTGCTTTCTGAAGCTTGCGTTGTATTTCATCACCCGAAAAATACTCATCGCTTGTCAGTGTTTCTGCCAACAAATTTTCATTATCATCAATCGTACTGGTTATTTTTGTTTTATTCTTATTCAGAAGCGTGATTGCTTCGTTCGTGGCTATCCGATACAGCCAAGTGTAAAGTTTGGAGTCGCCTCTGAATTTTGCTAAGGATTTCCATGCTTTCACAAAGGTGTTTTGTAACGCATCGTCTGTGTCGTCATGGCTAATTAATATTTTGCGAATATGCCAATATAATGATTGTTGGTACTGCTGCATTAGCATTCCGAAAGCTTTATTTTGATCCGTTTTGTAGAGTTCTACAATTGTTTTATCTAAATCTTTTTTGCTATTTTTGCTTGCTTGCATATTTTGCAATAATTAAAAAGGTCTTCGCCTATTGATGTTGCTTACGCAATTCTGTAAATTTCGATGAGTTAGCAAAATATACATTTTTCTACAACTTACTGATTTCAATAGTTTTGTACAAGTGCGTAAGCAACATTAAATAGCACGAAGTGTTTGCTTATTTACGGCTAATCACTTTCATAGCTGCATCCACAATGTTTTGTGTATCAATTCCATATTTAGTCATTAGTTCGTCGGATTTTCCACTTTCGCCAAACTGATCGTCAACGGCAACCATTTCCACGGGACTAGGTTCGTTTCTGGCCAATAATTGTGCGATGCTATCACCAAGCCCTCCGTTCATCAAATGCTCCTCGGCAGTAACCACTGCTTTTGTTTTGCGTACTGATGTTAAGACTGCTTCGCTGTCCAAAGGTTTAATGGTATGAATATTTATTACTTCTGCCGCAATACCTTTTTTTTCTAAAATTTCGGCAGCTTCTATCGCTTTCCAAGTCAAGTGTCCTGTGGCAAAAATACTTACATCCGCACCTTCGTTGAGCATTACAGCTTTCCCGATTTTAAATTTTTGATCGGTAGGTGTGAAATTTGGTACTTTTGGACGACCGAAGCGCAAATAAACAGGACCTTCGTATTCGGCAATG
>JAOZTL010000406.1 GCA_029942205.1 Bacteroidales bacterium
TTTGAATACGGTATTTATGAAAAAAATATGCCGAATAAAAAGATGAAAAGTAAACAATTTATTCCTTCTCGATCATCCACATTATACGAAATTAATTTATTTCCTGAAGATATTCTGCACGAAAACAATTCGCTAAAAGTCTATTTTCCTGAGAAAAATAACCATATTTATCGCTCTTTGTCTGTAATGATGGGGGCTTCCCTCTTATTCACTATTGGTATTTTGGTTACTTTTGCCATTACTATTTTTATAATATGGAAACAAAAAAAAATCTCCAAAATCAAAACTGACTTTATCAATAACATGACACACGAGTTTAAAACTCCAATAGCAACTATCTCATTAGCTGCTGATTCTATCAATAATCCTAAAGTATTACATCAAGAGGAACGTATCAAATATTTCACCAACATCATCAAAGAAGAAAATAAGCGCATGAATGCACAAGTGGAGAGTGTTTTACAAATGTCGCTTCTCGAAAAGAACGATTTTGAGATGAAAATAGAAAAATTAGAACTGCATGTGCTCATTCGTCAGGCAATCAAAAATATAAGTTTGCAAGTAGAGCGCAAAGGTGGGAAAATAGAAGAAAAACTACTGGCAACCAATGATTTGGCGATGATTGATGAAATTCATTTTTCTAATATTGTGCAAAATTTACTGGACAATGCAAACAAATATTCCGAAAAAACACCAAAAATAACGGTTCGTACCGAAAATAAAAATGATGAGCTTCTTATTTACTTCTCCGACAATGGAATAGGGATGAGTAAAGAAGCTCAATCAAAGATTTTTGACAAATTTTATCGTGTATCTACTGGAAATATTCACAATGTGAAAGGTTTTGGTCTGGGGCTCAGTTATGTAAAGGCAATTGTGCTTGCCTTTAATGGTGTAATTTTGGTCAAAAGCGAATTAAACAAAGGCAGTGTTTTTTGTATCAGCATTCCTTCTATTAACAAGTAGTGGGGAAACAAAATTAACTGGCGATTTAGGAACGCAAATTAAATAGGTCAAAGACCTTAAACTATTGATATGTATAAAATTTTTTTACTTGAAGACGATTATAATTTCGGACAAGTACTACAATCGTACTTAGAAATTAACGATTATGAAGTAGTTTTAGTAACGGATGGAGTTCATGCATTCGATGAATATAAAAAAAACAACTTTGATATTTGTATTTTAGACGTTATGCTGCCCAATGTAGATGGATTCACTATTGCTCAAAAAATCAAAGGAATACATCCATTTATTCCACTTATTTTCCTCACTGCCAAGACTTTAAAGAGTGATATTTTGGAAGGATTCAAAATTGGTGCTGACGATTACATTACCAAACCTTTCGATTCGGAAGTATTATTATATAAAATAAAAGCAATTATAAAGCGAAATATTCCAAATGAAATTTTTGACAGAAATAAATTAACCTATAAAATTGGTGAATTCATTTTCAATTATGAAAAACGAACATTAAATATTGCAGATCATGAACAAAAACTTTCTCCCAAAGAAACAGAATTGCTGTTTTTAATGTGCAAATCAGGCGATCAAGTCATGAGCCGCAAAGATGCACTTATCAAAATTTGGGGCGATAATAATTATTTCACAACTCGCAGTATGGACGTGTATATCACTAAGTTACGTAAATATCTAAAAAAAGACCCGCACATGAAAATTGAAAATATTCACGGTGCGGGTTTTATTTTACATCAGACAGATTCGTCGGATAATAATTCTTGAAATTTTAAATAATTCCACGAGAACGGCGTTTGCGCTCATGCTCATCCAAATAAATTTTACGAATTCGCATATTATTTGGTGTAATTTCCACAAATTCATCCATTTGGATGTATTCCAACGCTTCTTCAAGGCTAAATTTGATTGCGGGTGGTAGGCGCACCTTATCATCCGCTCCTGATGAGCGCATGTTACTCATTTTCTTTGTCTTAGTGATATTTACAACCAAGTCGGTTGCACGAGTATATTCTCCCACCACTTGTCCTGCATACACTGGCTCGCCTGGTTCGAGTATGAATTTTCCTCTATCTTGCAGTTTATCAAGTGCATAGGCAATGGCCGTTCCTGCTTCCATTGCTACCAACGATCCGTTAATTCGCTTCTCGATTTCGCCTTTGAATGGTTGAAATTCAATAAAACGATGCGACATAATTGCTTCGCCCATGGTGGCGGTCAGCAAGTTCGTTCGCAAACCGATAATTCCACGCGATGGTACTCTAAATTCAAGGTGAATACGTTCATCTTTTTTCGACATATTCAGTAATTCACCTTTTCGGCGTGTTACCATCTCGATGGCTTTACCTGAAACGTCTTCGGGCAAATCAATGCTTAATTCTTCTATCGGCTCGTGTGGAATACCACCAATATCTTTTATAATAACCTGAGGCTGACCAACTTGTAATTCATATCCTTCTCTACGCATGGTTTCAATCAATACAGAAAGATGCAATACGCCACGCCCGAAAACAACAAAACTATCGTTACTATTCGTCGCTTCTACACGCAATGCTAAATTTTTCTCTAATTCTCTATCCAAACGATCTTTTAAATGCCTTGAAGTAACAAATTTCCCGTCTTGGCCAAAAAATGGAGAATCATTAATATTAAAAGTCATGCTCATGGTTGGCTCATCAATCGCAATTGGCTCTAATGCTTCTGGATTTTCAATATCGGCTACTGTATCGCCTATATCAAAACCTTCTAACCCAACAATAGCACACAACTCACCCGATTCGACTTTTTCAACTTTTGCTTTCGTTAATCCATCAAACACCAATAACTCTTTGATGCGTTGGCGCAATATCGAGCCATCCGTTTTCATCAAAGACACTTGCATTCCCGATTTCAACTCGCCACGATGCAGCCGCCCTACGGCTATCCGCCCAACATAAGACGAATAATCAAGCGAAGTAATCAACATTTGTGGTTTACCTTTGAGTTGCTTTGGTGCAGGAATATGCTCAACAATTGCATCCAACAAGGCGATAATATCCGTGGTTGGTTTTTGCCAATCATCTGACATCCAGCCGTTTTTGGCAGAACCGTATAAAGTAGGAAAATCCAATTGATCTTCCGTTGCTTCTAAGCTAAACATCAAATCGAATACTTGTTCTTGAACTTCTTCTGGTCTACAATTTTGCTTGTCTACTTTATTGACAACCACAATTGGCTTCAAATTAAGATCAATTGCTTTTTGCAATACAAAACGAGTTTGTGGCATCGTTCCTTCAAATGCATCTACCAACAGCAAAACGCCATCGGCCATATTGAGTACTCGCTCTACTTCGCCTCCAAAATCGGCGTGTCCAGGAGTATCAATGATATTTATTTTGGTACCTTTATAAATTACCGAAATATTTTTGGCAAGAATAGTGATTCCTCGCTCTCGCTCCAAATCATTACTGTCCATAATCAAATCGCCTGGGCGTTCATGATCTTTGAATAGTTTTGATGCCATTAGCATTTTATCTACTAAAGTCGTTTTTCCATGATCGACATGAGCGATGATTGCTATATTCCTTATTTCTCTCATAAATTCAAAAAATTGAGGTCAAATGACCTATTTTTGTTGTAAGATATTTGACTGAAAAACAGACCATTAACTTTTATTCAAGTCCTACTCTGATTCAATCTCTAAAAGGCTGCAAAGGTACTTTTTTTTCTATCAAACAGCAACTTATATCCATGTTTTTATTTGCAATATTTATCTCTAAAAAATCAGTCCTTATATAAGGGCTAACTTTTTTTCTAATGATCTCTTTTCTATACTAAATTGTGGTAATAATTA
>JAOZTL010000407.1:0-1121 GCA_029942205.1 Bacteroidales bacterium
TTACGTTTATAGCCCAATAAATAAGCCATCATGGTAAGTACAGTTACTTGAGCCGTAAATGCTTTGGTAGAAGCGACACCTATTTCAGGACCTGCGTGGGTGTATACGCCAGCGTGGGTTTCGCGCGGAATGCTTGATCCTACCACATTGCATACTCCAATAACTAGTGCTCCTGCTTTTTTGGCTTGTGAAATAGCTGAAAGAGTATCGGCAGTTTCGCCACTTTGACTAATGGCAAGTACTACATCATCGGGGTAGATAATCGGGTTGCGATACCGAAATTCCGAGCCGTATTCAACTTCGGTTGGGATGCGTGCAAACTCTTCAAACAGATATTCGCCCACCAAACCTGCATGCCATGATGTGCCACAGCCGATGATAATAATGCGCTTGGCAGCTTCTAACTTGGGCATTACTTCAAGCAAGCCTCCCAAACGTATTTCGCTAAAATCGACAGCTACTCTACCTCTAAAGGTGTCTTTTATGGATCGTGATTGCTCAAAGATTTCTTTTAGCATAAAATGGTCGTAACCATTTTTTTCTATCTCCCCAATATCAAGCTTCAGCTTTTGAATTTTTGGTGTCAATTGGTCATTAGCAACCGTCTTGAGGCTTAATTCATTTCGTTTGATAATTGCCACATTATCATTATTCAAATAAATAACACTATTTGTGTGCTCAATAATAGGTGTTGCATCTGATGCAATAAAATATTCGTTTTCGCCAATACCTATTACTAGGGGACTACCTTTGCGTGCAGCTATTAGTTGGTCTGGTTCGTCTTTACTCATAATCACCAAACCGTATGCTCCTTCTACTTTCGATAATGCAAGGCGCACAGCTATCTCGGCACTTACGTTTCCTTTCATATAAATATATTCGATAAGGTTGGCAAGAACTTCGGTGTCTGTTTTACTTTGAAAAATATAGCCACGTGTTTCTAGCCGCTTTTTCAATCGAATATAGTTTTCGATGATACCATTGTGTATAACGGTGAATAAGCCATTCTGCGAACAATGAGGATGAGCATTTTCATCATTTGGTTCGCCGTGAGTTGCCCAACGGGTATGCCCCATTCCTATTGTTCCTTTTGTACTTTTATCTTCAATAAAGTCTTCTAC
>JAOZTL010000407.1:1131-3802 GCA_029942205.1 Bacteroidales bacterium
ATTTGAGTACCTTGATCAAAGATAGCAATACCTGCAGAATCATAACCTCTATATTCTAATCTTTTTAATCCATTTATTATAATAGGTAATGCTTCTTTATCTCCATTGTATCCTACGATTCCACACATAATAATTATTTAATTAAAGCTTTGTATACGTTAATACTAATTGCACTTTTTGACTAGGATGTACACCCGAACCAATAACGCTACGATTGACCTCTGTATTGCTTGAGTTTGGTAATAAAAATAATTCGTAATCAGTATTCCTGTCATTCAGTAAGCCTTCTAGGTAATACGAAATATTAAAACGATACTCTCTATTGATTGCATCAAAAGTAGAAGTTAAGTAACTGGAAGAAGTCAAAAAATCTTCGAGATAATAAAATTCACCTTCGGTATTTTTTGCTAACATTTTCAGATCAGTAATAATAGGAAAATTGTCTTCGCCAGCTATGGTGTAGTCTTCTGCTTTTACTACCAATTCTGCTTTTAATATTCCAATCAAACCATCTTTATTGAATTCTTGTAAGTATGGAAATTTAATTCTGGTGCTTAGTCCCGAAGCTCCTTGCAGATAGCTATTTTCTAACTGAGGTAGATCGTCTCGGTTTAAGTTGTTATAAAAGGAAGTGGTGGAATAATCGTGTCCAAATAAATTAATTTTTGGAGATGTACTTATTGCAAAGTGCATGCTTAAAGAATCTTCAGTAGCAGTATGATACCACACTTTGAGGGAAGAATGTGGCGAAGTGGTTAAAAATCGAACAACTGCCGCATCGCTTACCGAGGCATCTGGCGTTACTACTATTCCCTTAAATAAATCACGAAAAGTAACCGAACTATTCAATAAGTCAAAATTATCAATAAATCGCTGTCCAAGTTCATTCTCTAAGTGTAAAGACAGAATAGTATCATTTTCGGCATAAGGAATATACGAGGTTGATCCAAGTAGCTTGCCTGAGTGTAATTCAGTGATGTCCATATTGGAATAATAGGATGAATCGCCATAAATGGCTTTTTCTAATTCATATACATTTATCTTTTGGCTTGCTAAAACTTCGCCATAAGCACTTCCAATTAGGGTGTCATAATGTAAGCTCAACACGACTGAATCCAAGAAAAGAATTTCTCCTTCGTATGTATCAATATACATCGGTAGGAATTGAGTAACAAAGCTTGTTGTTGTTGTTCCGAATACAGGATCGTTGTATGTGCCTATTAATGACGACATTACGTTACTGGAGAGTACCGAATCAATTGTATATGGAAATAACTGTACACTGATGGTGTCTGTTTTTAATACAGATAAGCTATCTATATCTTTCGATAAAAAAAAATCGTCGCTTAGCTCTTGGGTACATGCACCCAAAAAGAGTAGCCCTACTGCAAAGAAGGCTACTATGAGCTTATTTATTTGTTTCAAGATTATTTTAATTTAAGATTGTTTGAATTTATTTAGCAAGAATATCGTCATAAAATTTAGAGTAAGCATCAACGTATTCGTCTTTTGATTGATGCCCTAAAAATGGTTTACCCGATTCAATGGCATACTTTTTCAATTCTTCGTTCACCTCTTCATTACCCATTATAATGGCATCTGACATATTTATTGCCAATTTGCTTAAACTTAAATAATCTGGTGTTCCAAGTACAGCTATATCATCGTCCGAAATTCCATCAACTTTTAGTTTTTTACTAAAGTTAGTTGTAAAAGTTTCGTCAAAGCTATCTTGATAAAGTGAATATACCACTTTTGTATTGTGAAATAGGGGATCTTCGGCAAATGCTTTTTTCAAATATAAAGGAACTAAGCCAGTAAACCAACCATGGCAATGCACTACGTCTGGCGACCAGCGTAATTTTTTTACGGTTTCCAGTACGCCTCTTGCAAAAAAGATTGCTCGTTCATCATTATCTGAAAAATATTTTCCTTTGGCATCCATCACCGTATGCTTTCGGTGAAAGTAATCTTCGTTATCAATGAAATATACTTGCATACGAGCCATTTGTATTGATGCTACTTTTATGATTAGCGAATGGTCGGTATCATCAATAATTAAATTCATTCCTGATAGCCTAATTACTTCGTGTAATTGGTTTCGACGCTCGTTAATCGTTCCAAAACGAGGCATAAAAGCTCTAATCTCTTTTCCTCGTTCTTGAATGCCTTGTGGCAAATATCTACCAATGGTAGACATTTCTGTCTCTGGTAGGTATGGTGTTATTTCTTGAGAAACGAATAATACTTTGGTCTTTTCCATAATCTATGTTTTCGTTATAAGAATTCAATCGTGCAAAAGTATGAAAAATATTGTTAATTTTCAAGTTTATCCTTTGCTTGCTTTTGAGCAAAAAAAATTTGCTTATGAATTGCGATTTCCATAAGATCTCCGATATACGAAGTTCTATTCCAAATTTTTTATTACTTTTTTCTAATTTTAAGGTCTGTGTCCTTTTTGATGTTGTTTACGCAAGTCTGTAAATAACAACGATTCAATAAGATACAGAATTATAAAATAGATAATTATTTTTTGATCAGCCATTGATGGCAATAGTTTTATACAAGTGCATAAGCAACATCAAAATAAGCACAAAGCTTAATAAGCTCGTTTTTGTTTTCCTTCCATATAATTGATAAATGATGTATTGACTACTTTATTGCCTCCTGG
>JAOZTL010000408.1 GCA_029942205.1 Bacteroidales bacterium
AATATTGAAGGAGGCGTTCATTTAATAAAAAATGAATTATCTAAGTTCTTGAAAATATATAAAAAACTTGATTTAGCAGCAATTCTTTAAATAATATACAATTTGGCACGAATAATTTCAATAGATTACGGACGAAAACGAGTAGGAATAGCAGTTTCTGACCCCCTGCAAATAATTGCAGGAGGCTTAGGAACGGTTCTCAGCAAAGACATATTTACCTATTTAACAGATTATTGTAAAAAAGAAGATGTTGAACGAATAGTTGTAGGTTATCCAAAACAAATGAACAATACGGAGTCGGAATCTATGCGATACATTCGCCCGTTTGTAAAAAGCTTAGAGCGTGTTTTCAGCATTCCAATAGAAATGTACGATGAACGATTTACTTCAAAAATAGCATTTCAAACTATGATAGCTGCTGGTTTAAAGAAAAAAGCACGAAGAAACAAGGCTTTAGTCGATGAAATAAGTGCAACAATAATTTTACAATCCTACATGGAAAGTAAAAATAAAAAGTAAAAAAACTGGAAGTTTTTTTTGACCTGACGTAGTCAGCGTCTTATTTCTAACAAAAGAACAATTTATACAATGTCATTAGCAATAAATATTATAGGCTCAAAAATTTTAAGAAAAAAAGCCAAGGAAGTTGATGAAAATCAAGAAGGTTTAGAAGACCTAATAGAAACTTTATTTGACACAATGGACAGCTCAAACGGTATTGGTTTAGCTGCTCCGCAAGTGAGCAAATCAATACGTGTATTTGTAGTTAACACAGCTCCATTAGCCGATGACGAAGCTACTAAAGATGAGGATTTAGCTGATTTTAGAAAAGTTTTTATCAACCCCAAAATTACTGACAGATTTGGCAAATTTGTTAGCATGGAAGAAGGATGTTTAAGCGTTCCAGACATTTACGAGAATGTAAGCCGAAAGGAAAGTATAAAAATGGAATATTACGATGAGAATTTTGTTTTGCAAAAAGTGGAATATCATGGAGTAAAATCAAGAGTTATACAGCATGAATACGACCACTTAGAAGGAGTTCTATTTACCGATAAAATAGCTATCTTACGCCGAAAACTACTGAAGAACAAATTAATGGGCATTTCAAAAGGAAAATTTGTAAAGCGATATAAAGTTAAACTTGGAAAATAAATTGAAATATATTAGTCAGAGGGTGACTTGGAGTCACCCTCTGACTAATATATTTCAATTTATTTTTTATAGAAATTCATTTCAAGCATATATTTATAAGCTTCTGTTGGCATAAAAAATGGAATATCTTTTCCTTCCTGTATGGCAGAACGGATAAAACTTGATGATATTTCTATTTGTGGAGCATTATTTATAAAGTGTACCTTTTCATGCTTGTCAAAACGGCTTCCTTTGTAATTATTTCTAGGATAAATGTATAAGCTGTGGTGTTTTAATATCTGTTCGTAATTTTTCCATTTATGGAATGAACTGATATTATCAGAACCCATTATTAAAGAAAAATCGTGCTGGGGAAATTTTTCAGAAATAAAAGTAAGAGTATCAATTGTATAAGAAGGTTTTGAGAGTTTAAATTCAATATCCGAAACTCTAAAAGCATCATTATCGCCAATAGCTCGGTAAAGCAACTCAAACCTGTGATAATCTTTTAGAAGAGATTTTTTTTCTTTAAATGGGTTTTGCGGACTTACAACAAACCAGATTTGTTCTAAATTACTATATTCTAAAATGTAATTAGCTATAGCTAAATGTCCTATGTGTACGGGATTGAACGAACCAAAATATAAACCTACTTTCACGGAATTATGAATTTGCTTTTTGTGTTCCTGAATTCAAATAATCAACAACTTCATCAATTGAATCAAGCCAAAGTGCTCCATTCTTTTTTATCATTTTGCCAACAGCATTCATTGATTTTATTTGAAACTTACCAAATTTTTTATCTTGATCTTCAGGAATATAACAAAAAATTGTTTTTTGTGGGCGTTTGTTTGAATCGTCAATAGCTTCAGCAATTGAGTAAAAACCAGTTAGTTTAGGAGTTAAAACATACAAGCAAAAATCACAGTGCTCACGTTCAAAAAGCTCCTTTTTGTATGCCTCATCAGTCCATTCGTCAACAGTTGGATTAAAATAATCAATTTCTAGTCTTGGCATAATTTCTTCACGCCAAGTTGAATTATTTACCGTACCTCCTAAAAAAACTTTTGTCATGGCTCAAATTTTATATTTATTTTTAACCTTTCAAATTGTAAAAAAGATTATTTTTAGTCTCTATTTTTTTTTCTCTTTCTCTTTCTCTTGCCCTTTTTTCATTAGCTCATCAACGCTATTTAATGCTTTATCCGAATTCACTTCCTTTTTCTTTGAAACAACACTCCATTTTTGAGTTTCTTTATTTAATATTGACTCAACTGTTTCAACCAACATTGGAAAAGCATCACCCTCGTCATAAGGCTCAGTATAAGTTAAATACTTATATCTTTCTTGTCTAAGAGATTCTGATGTTAATCTATATTCTTTCCAATTTTTATGGTAATCCTCAAGTTCAGCAATTCCTTTTAAAATAATAATTAAAACACCACCTATTGCTGCTATTATTTGAAATATTGTAGAAAGCGTTAACATAGGAGGTCCTTGAATCATTTTCCCTTTAAGCTCAATAGAACTATAAACAAGTACTGTGTTTTCTAAAAAGTTCATAGCTGCAAAACCTATTAAAACAGGGATACTAGCGGCTATAACAATTTCCCATCTTCTTATTTTTTTGTATTTTTTTTGAAAGAAAGATGCTTTTTTGTCATACCAATTCATCTGAGAATCAAGCCTTTCCTCAACATACTCACCATCTGTCATTGCTGCAAGTTTGCGTTCTAGAGGATCAACATTGTGTCCTTGTCCTTGATGCCCTAACTCTTTGTCAAATGAATTAATATCATTTTCATTTTCATTTTGAATTTCTTCGTTAATCTTATTTTCTTCCATAGTTTTTTATTTTACAGCAAAAAGCCAAATTTCATATCCTGAGTTAGTTGTATTTATTCTTTTCATTTCTTCCTCGGCACTCTTTCTATCAGCAAAACCAGACATTGATACTCTATACCATTTTCCATCTTTGGGTAGAACTGTTGCTGCGGAATAAGCTTTTTTTAGTAAAGTAGATTTGAGATTTTCTGCATTTCCAATTTCTCCAAAACTTCCTGCAATAACATAAAATTTCAATTCCGTATTGTAGTTATCACTAGCTATTTCTTCAGTTGTAGCACCATTATCTGTTGTTATATTATCTTCATTTTCCAAAGCATCCTCTTCTTCAAAATCACTATCAGCTTGCAAATAATCATCTGATAATTGAGTCTCATTTACTTCGGATTTTTGTTTGTTAATATAATTCCTTACAGGGAAAACCATAATTAAAATTAGAATAACGGCTGCTGCAATTGCAATCCATATCCAAATTGGTTTTTTCGTTTCCTCTTTTTCAGGAACAGTGCTTGTTTCCTTAATAGGACTTACTTTTAATTCTGCCAAAGCAAAAGTATTGGGTAAAAATGTGGAGGCTTTGTCTTTTGTAAAAACAATTGCCTTTTTCTCGTCTGAATGCAATGTACCAATCTGGTTAAATTCTTCAGATTCACCTTTTTCAAGTTTGCTTTTAAGCTCCGTGACATAAAATGCAACTAACTCTTTAGCTTCATCGGGTTTTATCCCGCCATTCTGCACTAAATAATTTGTAAGAATATTGTCGTCGGTCTTAATTGTTTCGTCAAAGCTAATTTGCGTTGTAGGTGCTTGTATTACTTCATT
>JAOZTL010000409.1 GCA_029942205.1 Bacteroidales bacterium
CCTTTCGTGATGGAAGTGCCGCCCTATCGCATACCTAGCCTAAAAACAACCATAAGGCACATGTGGCACAAAGGTTCGCAATACCTCAAAAAAATGGGAGGAGTCATTCTTGTAGCTTCCATCCTGGTGTGGGCTTTGGGCTATTTTCCACGTCAGCATGGCGAGCAGGAAGCTTATGAACAAAACGTAGAAAAACTACAAACCAATCACGAGCAGCAATTAGTAGAACTAAACAATGAAGAACAAAATAAACGACAACAGCAACACGACAGTGTACTATTGGCAATGCACTTGAAAAACGAAAGCATCCGACAAGAACAATCCTACATCGGGCGCATCGGACATTTTGTAGAGCCTGCAATTGCGCCGTTAGGCTTCGACTGGAAAATGGGAGTTAGCATCGTAAGTGGTATTGCTGCCAAAGAAATTGTGGTAAGCACCATGGGCGTACTCTATCAAGCGGATGCCGACCAAACCGAAAATCTGAAAGAAAAACTGAAAAAAGAACGCTATAATAGTGGTGTAAATAAAGGAAAACTGATTTTTACGCCTTCCACAGCCTATGCATTTCTTATATTTATATTGATTTATTTCCCATGTATAGCCACCGTGGCAGTCGTACAAAAAGAATCAGGAAGCTGGAAGTGGGCAGCATTTATGGTGTTTTATACCACCACACTTGCTTGGACGATGGCCTTTATTGTAAAGCAAATTGGTGATTTTATTTTATAATTTAGCTCGAATGTTGGTAAAAAGACAGGTATCGTTGTATAATTAGTCTATGAGGGGAGGTTTTATTTATTGAATCGATAAAAAAGACTCATAGTATCGACTTGAGTCCTAGTCAGGATCGGATCTGGACTGCTCAGGATCAGGTCTGGACAACTCCGGATCGGGTATGGACTGCTCAGAATTGGGTCTGGACTGCTCAGAATTGGGTCTGGACTGCTCAGGATCGGGTCTGGACTGCTCAGGATCAGGTCGAGACAGCTCAGTATCGGGTGAAAACAAAATCAGATTGATAAAAAAAAAGGAGAGAATGGGGTATTTATTCTTATAAATCGGGTGAAATACCTGAAAAAGAGCAGAAAATCAAATCAAAAAAGGTGATAAAACTTAAAACAAAAAAGATGATACAGGATATATTTACATATTTGACTATTTCGGCAGCAGTCGTTTATACCATACGGCAGTTTTTTTCTTTTTTTCAACAACAAAAGAAAGGTACATGCTCTTGTGGAAATAAAAATGCTTGCCCAATGCACTAAGGTTTTCGATCTTTTTTTGATGTAGCGCTTCTACCTTTTTGATGCTGATAAAAAACATCTTAAAACGAATAAATGAAATCGTAGGAAAAGGTGAAATAAAAATTGAAGAAATGCTTTTTAAATACACAGCTTAGTAATATAAATTAAAATAAGCGATAACTATTATATGTTATTTACATTCCTTAAAATATATAATTACGAGGTTTATTTACTTTGGGTGTAATAGCTAATGATAGGTGTAAACAACATCAAACAGATAGAAGACCTTAAAAAAAACATCGGATGAAACAGAAATAATTAATCACTTATTTGTACCTTTGGGCAAAATAAAAAATATGGCACAAGAAAATATTTTTACTCCAGAAAAGCTTAAAGAAATTTTTGAACCTGCTTTGGTAGACGAAATAATGGTCTCACCTCAAAAGGAAGTGCCTGCAGGAATGCAAGTTGCATTAGCGGGTGATGATATAAATGCGATTCCAATAATATTAAAAGGTAAAGTAAAGGTATATCGGGTAGATGATAAAGGAAATGAAATTACGATTTATGACATGACTCCAGGGCAAAGTTGTATTATTTCCATTAATCACAGTATGCAGGAGGAGAAAACCCCAGCATTTGCTCGTGCTATCACCGATACAACAGTAATCTTGGTTAGTCCATTGAAATCAAAAGAATGGCTGGATAATTATGGAACTTGGCGTACGTTTGTATTCTCGTTGTATAATCTTCGATTGAACGAACTCGTTGAACAACACGATGTTGTTAGCCGACAACGCAATGAGATTCAGCAAAAAAGCGAAAGTATCAACGAAAGTATTCGGTATGCTCGACGGATACAGAACGCCGTTTTGCCGCCAGTTCAAATATTAGACAAAGTCAATATCGAGTACTTTATATTTAATAAACCAAGAGACATTGTTAGTGGTGATTTTTATTGGTTTGCCGAACATGATGATCTAGCAATCATTGCCGCAGCTGATGCCACTGGACATGGTGTGCCTGGTGCGTTTATGAGCTTGCTGGGAGTATCTTTTTTGAACGAAATCACGAGCAATCAATCCATACACACAGCTTCGGAAATTCTAAACAGTTTGCGGGCAAAAGTGAAAGCGATAACCAAACAATCAATCGAGAATACAACAAATGATGGAATGGACATTGCATTGACAGTGATTGATCAGAAAAATAAAAAAATGCATTACGCAGGTGCGCATAATCCGCTTTACTTGATTCGGAATAACAAACTGATACAAATTAAGGCAGATAAAATGCCTGTTGGAAATTACATTGTCGAAAAAGAGTCGTTTACAAATCATGAAATAGACATAGAACCAAACGATGTTATTTATTTATTTTCGGATGGGTTTGCCGATCAAATGGGAGGTGCACAAGGTAGGAAATTTATGACACGTAACTTTCGTGAATTGTTGTTTGATATACATCAAAAGGATTTATCTGAACAAAAACAAAAATTAGAGGAAGTGCTTGCCGATTGGCAAGGTGATCTGGATCAGGTCGATGATATTTTAATCATAGGAATAAAAGCAAAATAAGGTCTTAATTGTTAAATTGATATGAAAGCAAGAATAAGTATTATAATGGGCAGTACGTCAGATCTACCAGTAATGGAAGCAGCAGCCAAAATATTGAATAATTTTCAGATCCCGTTTGAAATTAATGCCTTATCGGCACATCGTACACCAGCACAAGCCATGGACTTTGCACGTGGAGCTTACGATAGAGGTATTCGGGTGATTATTGCAGGTGCTGGCGGAGCGGCTCATTTGCCAGGCGTGATTGCTGCACTTACGCCCATGCCAGTAATTGGTGTGCCTATCAAAGCAAGCATTTCTATTGATGGATGGGATTCGATTTTATCCATTCTGCAAATGCCTCCAGGGATTCCTGTCGCTACTGTCGGGCTTAATGGTGCACAAAATGCTGGAATACTAGCAGCTCAAATTCTAGCTACTGGCGATGAAAAGGTTTTAGAAACGGTCAGGAATTATAAAGCAAGCTTGGAAACGAAAATCGTAAAAGCAAACGAAGAATTAGCTCAAGTGAAATTTGATTATAAAACGAATTAATTTATTTTCTCAATGAATAATCGGGTTAAAATAAGTTTAATATTCGCTTATTGGCTTTTTGCTTTGCCTTTGTGGGCGCAAAATAGCAATCATATTTTTGGTGCACGTTCTGCTGCCATGGGCGATGCATCAGTGGTTTTGAACGACTTGTGGGCATCGGCACATAATCAAGCAGGGCTGGCCTCGTTGCAATCAATGGAATTGGGTATCTCGTTTCAAAATGCATATTTTATTCCAGAAAACAGTACGCATTCATTTGCTTTGGGAGTGCCTGTCGATTTTGGTGCATTCGGATTGAGTTATGCACATTATGGCTATTCGGTTTATAATCAGAATAAAATTGGATTGGCTTATGCTCGCTCGCTGGGCAATTATTTACGAGCAGGCATTCAGCTCGATTATTTATACACCCACATCGGAGGCGGATTTGAAAT
>JAOZTL010000410.1 GCA_029942205.1 Bacteroidales bacterium
GGTTTTTTTCCTTGCCCTGCAGCACAAAGAATCGCCTTTACGTTACCCGCCTTTTTCTTAGATTTTTGCTCCGGACTTTTTCCTTCTGTATCCCATGAGAATGCTTCTTCAACAAAGATTTGGCTATTTTTCAAAGTTTCTGCACTGGAAATTTTATAAAGGGGAAAAAGAATAGATTCCAAAGTTCCTTCTCCTTCTTTGTCTGCCCATACATATAACGCTTTATCTTCTTGAATTACTCCCCGATTATTCTCTTCAATATTCCATTCGTTCAATATCCAGTCCCTTTCTTCTATTCTTGCAAATTTCTTTTGCATCCAAATAGCGATGTCATTAGGGGTTTTGTGGTCAACATCATACAAAAAAAGATATTTTGCTTCGGAAATGGTTGAAATAGCTTCTTGGGGAAATACAGCGGCATCATTAAATAATACCAGAAAATCTTTTAGTAAAGATGTTAATTTGTCAACTTGTGTTGCACCGCCGGTATTAAATAGCAAAATGAGCCAGTCGTCCTTTACCAATGTTCTATCAGGTAAAAAGAATTTGTGAGCCATATCAAGAGATAAATCTTTTGCAGCATGTTTTTCTACGCTGGTTCGGAAAAGATTATTAAAAGGAGATGGATATTCGCTGAATTTCAATTCATTTTCGTTTGCTTCAAAACAAAATTTAAAAATTTGCTTCACAAAAGCCACATCATGTGGGCCTTCACAAAAGACTAATAACACTTTGGTAGTCCGCATTATTTTGCTCTCCGTAAATCGACATTTCCAGCTTCAACTAAGCGGCTGAATTCTTTTCCAGAAAATTCTCTAACGGCAATGTTACCATCTATATTAACTAATGCGCAGGCAGAAAGAGACTGTTTATCAGGAATATTTTTCACGAAAGCATCAATACATTCTTTGCTATGTGAGGTTAGAAAAACCTGTACATTGAAAAGTTCACTCAAATCATAAACAAATTCAGCAAATTTTGAAATCAACTCTGCATGAATTGCATTTTCAAATTCATCAATTAGAATAACACCATTTTGGGCTGAAGCAAAAAGCAATGAAATAAAAAAAATACGTTGAAGGCCTTCACCATACTCTGTTAAATCCAGAGCAGATTCAAAACAACTATCACTAACCAAAAAACGTTGCCATTCATCCACCAACCTCACATCTGAAAGAGTAGGCACAACTTTTTGCTTCAAAAAATTAATGATTTTAGGCAAAGCTTTAGACTGAACACTCTTATGGTAAAAGCTTGTGTAACGATGCGACTCATTCAAGAAAAAAGGACTACTAAATACAGATGGACATAATAATTTGATGCTCCCGGCCTGCATTTCACGGTCCCTTCCTTTAAATATCCGAGTAAGGGATTCTTGTTTGTGTGTTCCATAAAAAGATGAAATTTCAACACTTTCGAGATAACGAGATTTATCAATAGCTTTATCTTCTTCTTTATAATGGCTAATCGAAACCTCAGAGATGTTGTTATCAAAAACACCTGAAATAGTTATTTCTTGAGGCAATCTATCAGTGAACCACTCAGGGTTCATTCTATCTCCTGAAACTTTTCCTCGACGTCGCACAGTTTCTAATAAACCACTGAAATCATTTTGCCTACAAAGCAGATAAATTGCTTCTAAAAGTGTAGTTTTACCAGAATTGTTTAACCCGGCGAATAGGTTAATACGTGACAGTTTACTTAATTGCAGTTCTTTTAGACATTTATATTTTTTTACAAGAAGTGAGTTGAAATGCGCTTCTATCCGATCATGAAAAACAACTTTTTGTTCGACATTAGCAAACCCTGCAGCTTTGGTTTTCTCGACTATAGTTTGAAATCGGCCCAACAAATCTTCAAGGACCGGAATATTATCTCCATGAATGGCCATTAGAGCAAGAGTAGAAACTTCGTTCTCAACCGTCTTTATAGAAGCTTCCTGGCGTTCTTGAAAAACAAAATCACTGGAACGATATGCAGCATTAATATCGCGAGTCGCTTTGAGCTGTGTCAATGCTTTATCATCCCGAACAATCTTGCCAAGAAGACGAATATCATCACGTTTCCATAGAGCAGGTTCTAAATATTTCTCTCCGAAACTAATTTGTCCATCATCGTCTTCATCTTCCACGGGTTCCCTGGATACCCATGAAAAAAAAAGTTCTCGATTTTCAATATTTTCTGCGGTGTAAGTTGTATCATCCCAATCAAGCCAATCCTTTAATACAGCATTGCGTGCTACTTCACGAAAAATTGGGAATTTACTTTCATCAAATTGATCCCCATAATCTGATTCTTGGTATTGAGAAGAAAAGGATAGTGCACGAAGGCTTCTACGTAATTCAATTTTGGAAATGCCTATTTTTCGACAGATTTCATTCTTGCTTATGTTATATGACGAGTACATCTTTTCCAATAATTTTGCCTGGTTCCATTCAGCCCATTTTTTATTCCCACTGATATGTTTCAATGCCATCAGAGTCATATGGTGCAATTCATCACCATCTTCATATAATACTATCGGAACTTGGCTAAATATCTTAGAATTTAGTTTTCCAAGATCAATTCCTTTTTGTTCATATTCAATTTGGAGGTATTTCAACGCTGCAATACGTCTATTTCCTTCAACGACTACATATCCTCCGCTATCAAGTTTTCTAATTTGAATTTGATCTACCGGTAGATAATCGTTAGCTTTAAAGCTATCGATCAAATCTTGTATATGTTGGTTCTTGTCTCCAGCAAGTAAACGGAAAGTACGACGGGCAACAAGTTTATTTTTTATATCTTCTTCAGGAACTTCAACATAGTCAGCTTCATTTATTAAGCGATAGTTGTTTGGATCCAGAAACAAATTGCGCAAACTAATATTTTGTCGCTTTGAGTCATATTTTTTTTCTATTTCATTCATGGTAAACCTCCATGATTATTTAATTATAATAATTTTCAAATATCTATTAATAAATTATGACTGGATTAGTTCTAATTTTTATAGTTTAGCCCACTCGTATATATTACTGTGTCATTTATCATGTATATACCAATAAATCACTATAAGTTTGAAGATAACAGGTGAAATTTAAAAATCAATATACGGTTCAAAAATAGCTCTGGCCCAGAGGGCAAATGGCAATTAATGTTTAGGATCTCCTGCTTAAAGATGCAAAAAAAAACTTAACCGGCATATTGACCGTAGCATCCTACTTTGTTGGACGATGCAGTAGATGAG
Organism: Bacteroidales bacterium; assembly: GCA_029942205.1. Taxonomy (GTDB): domain Bacteria; phylum Bacteroidota; class Bacteroidia; order Bacteroidales; family JAOZTL01; genus JAOZTL01. The sequence goes on from JAOZTL010000410.1 coordinate 3,230, forward strand.
TTATACCTTATTATATATGGGGATTTCTAAAAAACTCCCACCCAAGCTCATAAAGTCTGCCTTATCAAACAAAATTTTAAATAATTACAAACCAATAAAATTGCCCTCCTGCTGACGGAGTCAGCATTCGTCCAACCACCAAAATCACCGCCTCGTCCGTGTGTATTTTGATTGTTGAGATAAAATTTCCTTTCTCATTAATCCTAATTCACAATTCAAAATGTGACACCTCTTCTCCATTTTACTTGGTATAAAGCTTAATATCTGATTTTTTGTTTGATGCTATAGGTGTGACATGGTCACGACTTCAGAGTTTGAATCAAGTTATCCCTTATATCATATAGATTTACAGCAAAACGACTGGCATCTTCGGGGCGGATTACAATAACCAGGCGATCTGTAAATTTTGATAGTTCTGAAGCTTTTACAAACGATTCAGAAATACGAGCAATCATTTTTTTTCTAGAAATTTTAAGGCGTCCACGACCTGTCCCAACGACCGGCACAGCTAACTCCTGTAGCTCTCCGGCATCCCGAACGTCATCCCAC
>JAOZTL010000411.1 GCA_029942205.1 Bacteroidales bacterium
ATGAATACTGTATTTCAAATTCAAAGGAACATTCCGAAGATCTATTTTTTGCAATCCAGCAATTGATTTTTGAGCAATTCGATAACCTTTATTATAATCTTTTAGGTATACATAATTTTGTGCAGCACTACGATAAAGGTCAAGCAAAAGTAAAGAAGGAGCTTTGGGAAACTGTTCTATAGTAGCAACTGCTTTTTCATACTTATCTTTGGCTTTCAGTAACTCAAACTGGCGCACATAAGCGAATGCTTGGATATGCAGCATACTTCCAAAATGCATATTGAGCGTGTCTGCTTGTTGTTTTATAAACGCTATTTTCTTATTTATGAGCGGAATGGTTTGGCTTGCAAGCCCTGATCCTGATGGAAAGTACATACAAACATTAAAAAGATACAAGGCTTTGTTTATTTCTTTTTTTTTGTAATAAAAGTTAAATGCTTCGTCTGCAATAATCAATAGTTGCTGAAAGTCATTTGTATTTAGACATTGATTTATTTTTGGATAATACTTTTTGTCTTGCAATTCAGGAAATGACGATTCATAATAATTTTGTGCAAAGCCTGTGTTTGCGCCTATTATTAATACAAACAAAATTAAGTGTATTTTTTTATTCATTTTATTTCAATTTATTTTTCAAAAAAAAGAATTAATAGCAACTATTCAATAAAAGCTTTTGACAAAACTAGGCTTTTCTGTATTTTTACAAAAAAAAACATTCTCCATTATTGATAAAAACACATGGCAGAATAGTTTTACTAATTGATACAGAAGAAATGCAAGTATTAAAGAAAAATACTCGTTCCAAAGCTTTTTCGACAGAATCTGTTTTGAAAATAACGAATATTGTAGTGAAAAAGTTTATTCGTAATGGCAGTATTTTGCATAAGGATTTTCAAGACGTAAGCCAGTCTGTTTTTGAAAAATACTGGAAGAAAAAGGATAAAATAGAATCTTCTTTTTCGGGAGCATCCAGACCAGAGACTTACATCTCGGCGGTTGTATACCGCATGGTACTCGAAATTATTCGGAGCGAAAAAAATAAGCCAAAACATTATACTGATTTTGAACCAAACATAGAGACACAAAGCCATGAAAAAGTATTGAACCCTGAAGAGGAATTGATTATCAATAATGAGAAAAAATATTTAGAACGAGTATTACTCACACTTGGCGACAAACGGATAAAGATAACTCTGTTTTGTAAATATTATTTCAGATTATGGATCAATAATGCAGATTTAATTCCTTACGTTCCGTCTCACTTGTGCGATAAGGCATACAAAATACTGCATAACACGGCACAACTTAAAGACAAAGAAGTGTACGCTAGACTGTGCGAAGTCCATAATTTGGTAGAAAACAAAACAGTAAAGCCCGATGCTATTCGGATGTATATTCAAAAAAGTATCGAACAGGTTCTTTTTCGGATAAACGGAAATAATCGGGCTCATTATGAGAAAGATAGCTTACGTACACTTTTTGAATTGATGTATAACATGGATAATTAATTGCTCTATACAAACAACACTTCGTTAAATTATGAATTATGAAATATAAATTACAAATTAAAACACATAAAAAAATAAAACAATGAAATCGCATTTGACTGATGAGCAATTAGCTCAATATGCTGAATTATTGAATGCTAATCAACTAGAAAAAGTTCCCTTTGAAATAACAGAGCATATTGCCAACTGTAATGTTTGTGCTGTGGAGGCTACCGAATTGAGTTTTGTGCTAAACGAACTAAACGATGCCTTAAATCTGCCAAAGACAAATACGGCTTCAGCTTCAAATAAATACCTATATTTGGCTATTGCGGCCTCGGTAGTGTTATTCTTATCGGTTTGGCAAGTATTTCGGTATACAGAACCCAGCAGCGAGCAGTTTCTTGCCAAGCGGCTATACGATGCTGAAAATACAGGCATCCCAAAAACTCGGCAGGTGGAAGAAGAAATAGAAGAATGGGTTACAAAAACACCAGACTCCAACGATCTACTAGCGGCTTATGTGCCCGATAGCGAAACGGAAAAGCTGATAGCCAACTTGCAAGGCAACCAACGAAGCGAAAGTATATCAATCATCAGCCAAACAACAATAAACGCAAAGCCAAACAAGGCCATTGTTCTACAATGGAAAAATGCCGAAGATGCTGAATTGACTATCGAACTATTTGATAATAAGGGTGTAAACCTAGAAAGCGAAAGTGTACCAGGCAATAGCTATACCATTAAGCAATTACCGCCTGCTCTATATTACTGGAAATTATTCAACGAAGAGTTTGATCTGCTATGGTGTGGAAAGATAGTCGTGCAATAAGGTCTTTGACTTTTTTATTTCCAGTAAGACCTCGAGAGCGTCCGTAGGAAAACCTACGCATCAAGGTCTTGCAGACGATTGATGGTCGTGAACATCGTCTGGGCTTGCTCCAAACCAGTCTTTGGGTACTTACCATTTTGCTTTGAATGCAAAAAATCACCTTTCGAGCGCACGAAATCACGCTTTGGATGCATGAAATCGCATTGTAAACTATGCTTGTGTGATGACTTTATCGATTATAAATATGCCGAAGCCGTTTCTAAATGAGTTGGCAAACCTCCTAACAGGAAAAACGAACCCACAAACTGCCTTTTTTATGACATTATATTATAGAACATATTATCATAAAATAACAGGAAAGAAAAGCATCATTTTATTCCTGTTTTCGAGCCTCTGTTTTTGCTCATAAAGCCATGATTTTATTGGTATTAGAGCGGTTTCTGTTTTTTGTTTTCTAATGATTAGATTTTAGTCTTAAAAACAGTCTATTTAAAGCCTTTTTTTAACTAAAATACGATTTAAAAAGTAATTTTAAACAAAAAGATTTGGAATATACCATTTTATAATTGCAGCGAGATTATTTATTAACTCATTTTTAGTCCTAATTATTAAAAAATAAGAAAGACTAAACATCTTATTTAAGAATAGTTTTTATCGGAAAGAAGACAAAAACATTTTTTAAAATAACCAAAAACATACTTCACCTGCTTTTCAAAAGCTATCATTCGCAATCGCTTGTTTGGTTCACACAGCAAGCCATTATCTGCAAGAATGTGCTTATGAAACGATTCGCTAGTGCCTTCATTTTTTTACTGTTTTTATAGCTGAGTCCATTCTAAAAAGGTTCATTTTGCAAATATCAAACCTGTTCGGTTTTGTTAATTAATTATAAATAAGTCATTTAAAATAATTACTTTTTGCTAAACCAAACCTGACAGGTCTTTTTAGACTGGACTCATTAAATATTAAGCATTATTTTGTATCTTTGCTGTATGAAACAAAAACTAGCCTTAGGAAGTCAAGAATTTTCAGAAGTAATTGGCAATAACTGTATTTATGTTGATAAGACTAAAAATATTTACGAATTAGTAACGACTGGTGGAAAATACTATTTCCTCTCACGCCCACGCCGTTTTGGCAAATCACTACTTGCCAATACAATGAAAGAGTTATTTCTTGGAAATAAGGAATTATTTAAAAGCTTATGGATTGAGGATAAGTGGGACTGGGAAAAAACATATCCTGTAATAAAGATTTCTTTTTCAAATATTGCTTATGATGTTATTGGATTAGAGCAATCTATTCATAATATGCTTGATGGTATAGCAAAAGAATACACTATTCATTATAAAAGTAAATCTTATCCTGAAAAATTTAAAGAACTTATAATAAAGCTTTCAGCCAAAGCACCAGTAGCCATAATTATTGACGAATACGACAAGCCGATAATTGATTATT
>JAOZTL010000412.1 GCA_029942205.1 Bacteroidales bacterium
AATTTTGAGCTATTTTTTTTAAAAGTCACTACTTTTATACGCCATCAATTAAATAAGGGTTCTTGATTCGTAGAGACAAGAATTAGAATGAAATTTTAAGCTTATTTGCTTTGTCCTGTTTTTTTTGAACAAAGCGAATAAGCATTTTTTTTCAAGTTGCTTGTAGGATTAAGCACTTCGTGCTATTTAATATTGCTTATGCATTTGTATAAATATATATCAAACAACAACTTATAAGTTATTTTAAAATAAAAAAGTGTCATTTAATTATGTAGCTACTTAATACAAAAAGTGCAAACTAATTTTAGGACATGACAGTTCTTATTTTCCTCTTTTTGTTATATTATTGACTTTTTTATCTTCTATACCATCAAGTAATTCCTGTGCTTTTTCAATACTAATTGTTCCTATTTCTTTTTTTATAGGGGTAACAAAGACCGTAGGAAGTATCTTCATCAATCGATATTCCTTTTATACTGAGTTGCTGTTATAATTGTGATTTAGAAAATGAATTATTTTTAGAATCATAATTATTACCACTATTTAGGAATAGAACATTAATTTCCATAGGTGTTTTATTCTGTTTCTTTTTTTATTTTCCAAAGCTAAGAAACAATTACGAACGATCAAATAATTAGATATTTTTTTTTGTGAAGTTAAACTTGACGCATCAATATTCCACGGATACTTGATGGTCGTCTAGCAGCAGTAAGATCTTGAAACATCCGTAGGATTTTCAAGCGTTTGGGCAACACCAATGTACGCAAATTACATTAATTGTCCAAAGAATATCGCATTCATAAAAAGTGAATTTGTGCCGAACCAGAATGCTCGAAAATTTGGATTATCGACAAATGAAATAATACTACCTTTGCCAGTGGAAGTAACGAGTACAGACGCTGCATTTTGTACCAATTCTTCTTTTTGCTGCGACAGGTAGCCTGCCAACAGAGGCGAATCGGTCAATTGTAGAGGTGTTTGTCCTAGTTTCGGGCTTTTTTCGTATTGTTTTTCATCATTTTTGAACACAGCCACTTTGCTGTTCCAGAATCCATACCCGATGGGGTGCGTAATATCTAACGTTGCATCAAAAATAGCTCCTCCAATGTACTGTGCGCCACGCAAATTCCGAATATCAGCATACGCCACATTTTCAGGTTCTTTGTAGGAATCTGTTTTACTTGTAAGTTTAACCAAGCCGTGTCGGTTCAGCCAGTTATTCGCCGATTTTATAGCGATTACTGTTCCGCCGTTTCGTACCCATGCTTGTATTTTTTCTGATTGAGTCTTGCTTAATTGTATTCTACCTTCAGGGAGAATCAATGTGTTATAGTCGTATAAATTGATGCGCCCAAAGCGGGTTTGATCCACCATCGTGATTGGCATCCGAAAGCGATAATCGAGCAAATGCCATATTTCGCCAGCCGAAGTACTACGGATGCCGTTGCCTGTGAGCATCAGTATTTTGGGTTTCTCTATTCGAGTAAAGCTATTGCTTCCAAAATCGATACCTGTGGCAGTTAATCCTGTCGCAATGCTATACAAATCCACATCAGAGGCTTTCGCCCAATGTTGCACGAGGCTGTCTATTTGTTTTCGGTCTATCGATTGTGCATGAAGCGGAATCATGGCAGTACCGTAGCCAAACCAGACCGACTCGCCATTGACCCGTGCCGAGAAAGGCTTTCGGGCTATTTTGATATTCACGCCTGCTTGTACTAACTGATAAGTAAATTGTGGTGCAAGGTAATAATTCCAGCGGTAGACGTATGCAATCGCTTTGTCCGATGCGTGTAAACTGCCGTTACTTTCTTTTATTTGTGTCAATTCGTCGCCTTGTAATTGAGTCAATTGTCTGTCGTCTATCGCTTTGTATGGAATACCAAACGCCAAAGGCATTGTCCATGCCGAAATGTCGTAGAACAAGCTGTCTTCAAACTGCGTGTTTTGCTCAAAGATACTTTTTACCAATCGGTATTGTGGCTGATCGAGCGGCACAACGTAGCTGTTGGCTTTTGGGATCGTAGTTCCCTCGCTTGTCCAGTCGTTTTTGCTTTGATAAACTCTTATTTTGTGCTGCAACAACATGCTAAGTAGCTCGTTGCAACGAGTGCGATCATACAATTCGCCAAAGACATACGCCTTCTCGGCATCGTTGCGAGCCAATGTTTTGCTTTGTTGAAAAAAATCACGTTGGTAATTCAAAAATACTTCACGGTTTTCGATTGCAGCTTTCATTGTCGATAGCGAAACCGTTAATTGGTTTCGGATAGCATCCCGAAAATGCACCACGCCATTGGCTGTTTCCACTGCCTGTCCCATTTGTCGGCTTTGCTCAAACAAAATACCGATACTTCCATTCACGTCAGGATAAGTAGAGCCCTTGCCATAATAAAAATCATCAAACACCTCTTCGGTAAAATAGTAAGAGCCAATCTTGTCGAGTGCTTTGGCATGATACGTACCGATGAGTTGGGTCAGTTCGTAGTTTTTTTTCGGAGTATGATGATTGGATCTGGAGGCTACTCCAGGTTGAAAAAAGAAACTCGCATCCGTGCCCATTTCATGATGATCGGTAAGCACATTCGGATACCAGCGATGGTACTGTTGCATACGCCCACGGCTTTCGGGGTGTTGCAATGGCAACCAATCCCGATTCAGATCAAACCAGTAGTGATTGCTACGCCCACCTGGCCAAGCCTCTGCTAGTTGCCTATTGTTGGGGTCGGTATTGAGGGTGTAATTTTGTTGCGCATTTGACCAATTGGTGGCTCTCGTGAATCCATCGGGATTTAATAATGGATCGATCAGCACCACTGCATGTTTCAGTTGTTCTTCGATTTGTTCGCCTTGGGCAGCTGCCAAATAATACGCCATCAGTACGGCTGTGTTGGCTGCGCTCTGCTCGTTGCCATGCACGCCATAGCCCATCCATACCACTACTGGCATGTTCTTCGTGTCTAGCGACTTGCTCTTTTGTGGGTTGGCAAGCAAAACGTGTTGCTCTCGAATATCTTCTATCTTCGTCATATTATCGGCATGGCTAATGGTGAGCAAATACAGTGGGCGATTTTCATACGTGCGTCCGTATTCTATCATTTGCATACGATCGGACTGGCTGGCTAAAAGAAAGAAATAGCTTAACATTTCGTGTTGATCTAAATGTTTTGTTCCATACGCTTGCTTGAAAAATACTTCAGGACTCGGAAGCTCTGGATTAAAGCTTGCTTTATCAAAAAAGAACTCCATACTTTGTTGTCCGAAAGCTATTGTTTGAATAGCTATAAAGAGTAATAATATTTTATGTTTCATGTGTATAAAAAAAGGCTTAATTTTTCAGCAACAAATGTAATAAATAATTTCATAAAGCTAGAATAATTCAAGAATAAAAGGGATTCTAGCAGTGAGGATCTTACGGTGTTCTCGACCATCAAGCGTCGGGCTTTCTTCTAGTATTGACGCTTGAAGAACCTACGGATGCTTCAAGGGCTTAGCGGTCATTCGGGTAATCGTATCAATTTTTTATTTCGGATTGTAATGGGTATCGGAGATTTTTGTAATCTTTCAGCACAGCTTTAACCGATCCTACGAGAATTTTGGCTTCCACCATGATCGGGATTTTATTTTTATCGGCACTAATCCAGGCTGTAACCGCCTCGCCTCCTTTGAATATCGTTCCTTCGACCATCAGCAGTCGGAATTTATGACAGCGAAATTTCCGACCATCATTCAATTCGACCTCTTCCTTGCCCAAATACCTGCCTGTGA
>JAOZTL010000413.1 GCA_029942205.1 Bacteroidales bacterium
ACAGCAAGAATATACGCAAAATAAACAACAATCGAAAAGTACGTATTTTTATTCGAATCCTAAATTATCGAGGGCTTATACAATTCTCGGATTATCGCCATCGGTAAGCAATGAGGCGATAAAACAAGGATATAGAAAATTAGCATTAGAAAACCATCCTGACAAGGTAGCTTATTTAGGTGAAGCGGTTCGTTTACAAGCAGAAAGTAAATTCCAAAGCATTTCGGAGGCTTATGAACAAGTAAAAGAATATCGTAATATAAAATGATTATTTATAGAAAAATGATACAAATATAGGTCAAAGACCTTAATCTTAATTTAAACTAGTTAAAAATGAGAAGAATAAGCAGTTTTATTTTAGTAGTAAGTTTGTTTTTATCAAACGTTGCATGTAATAATGTGAAATTTGATAATCCAGAAATTACACAAGAAGAATTAAAGGAACACATTATTTTTTTAGCATCAGATTCGCTAAAAGGAAGAAAACCAGGAACAGCAGAAGGTTTGGTTTCAGCAGAATACATTGCTGCCAAATTTAAACAGTATGGATATAAGGCCGTTAAAGGCGAATCGATGCTTCAGTTTTTTGATGTCATTGTGGATGTTTATGCAGGAGATTCGTGCAAATTGCATATCGCTAATTTTGAGTCAGCATTGGATTCTGATTTTGTCCCCATGCATTTTTCTATCAACGGTGATTTGGATGCGTCTGTTGTTTTTGTTGGCTATGGATTTGATATTCAGGAAGATAGTTTGGTTTGGAACGATTATGCCGATGTCGATGTTACAGGCAAGTGGGTAATGATTTTGCGTGCAGATCCAGAATTGGATAATGCCGATAGTAAATTTATTCCGTATTCATCTGATCGCTCAAAAATGCTAACCGCCAAGGATCATGGGGCGTTGGGAGTTATTTTTGTTTCAGGCGAAGAATATAAAGCTCAAGATGCTTTAGCTAAAATGAAAATTGACCAAACACAAGCAAATTTAGGCATTTTGGGTGTTCATGTCAAGCGAAAAGTAGCAAATTTGATTTTAGCCAAAAGTGAAAAAACAATTGCTAATTTGGAAGAGAAATTGAATAAAACACATGATTCGCAGTCGTTTGTTTGTGATACAAAAGTGAATGCATCTGTCGAAATTGTATACAAAAAAGTGAGTACGCAAAACGTAGTTGCGATGCTGGAAGGTACTGATCCTGAGTTGAAAAGCGAAGTTATAGTTATCGGTGGGCATTACGATCATTTGGGCTTTGGAGGGTTTTCATCTTCTTCACGTACGCCTGATTTGAACGCCGTACATTACGGTGCTGACGATAATGCATCGGGAATTGCTTCAGTAATCGAGATTGGCGAAAAATTAGCAGCAAATCGTTCACAACTCAAGCGTACAGTGGTTCTTATTGCTTTTGGAGCAGAGGAAATCGGGCTGATTGGCTCTAAATTTTTCATGGAAAATACCGAAATAGAACTAGCCAATATCAAGAGTATGGTTAATATTGACATGGTTGGGCGGTTGCGAAACAATAATTTGATGGTAGGTGGCGTAGGTACATCGAAAGAGAGTGAAAAATTACTTAATACATTGAATGATAGTATTTTGAATCTTTCATTTGCGTACGAAGGCTTTGGACCATCGGATCATTCGGCTTTTTATATGAAAGATATTCCCGTATTTTTCTTTTCCACAGGTGCACACGCCGATTATCATACTCCACGTGATGTGGTTGATTCTATTAATTTTGTAGGATTGGAGCTAGTTAATTCCTATGTTTTTGATGTTTCACTTGATTTAATTGGTCGTGATTCGAGCTTGACTTTCCAGGAATCCGGACCAAAAGGAAAAGCAAAATCGAGTGGACGTAGTTTTAAAGTCAAATTAGGTATAATGCCTGATTTTGTTGGCAAATCGAATGACGGTTTGGGCATTGATGCCGTAACTCCTGGTGGAGCAGCATACAATGGCGGCTTACAAAAAGGCGACAAAATAGTGGCAATCGAGGGTAAAGAAATCCATAATATTTATGAATACATGGCTCGCATGGGCACACTCAAGCCAGGGCAAACCATCACGATCGATATTATTCGAGACGGACAGCGAATCGTTAAATTGATTCAACTACAAGATAAAGAATAAGTTAGCAGGATAGGAGAGAGGCTAATATTTGCCTCTCTTTTTCTTTTCGTTGAATCGTGCAAAATTACTCTTTATTGCCATAATTAATTGATAATCGGATGATTCGGTTACAAAATCCTTACTGAAATTGCAATATTGAATAAAATTAGTAAGATCATTGCCATGCAATCCAGTGGCGGATGCAACCAATTCTCGTGTGTATCGTTTTGTGTATATTTCATCTGTTTTTTCTTGCTGTTCCAATTCTGCCACTTTTTCTCTTGCTTTTTGCTTTTTTGTTTTATAATTAATTGGTATCCCGACAGATGCAGCAGCAGTAATCATTGCCAATTCGTTAGGCGAAAACAGAGTTTGAATCCAAGCCGTGATTCTAGTTTTATTTTCAAGATCTTCTTCGGGCGCATGCATGAAATCGTAGACAAAATCCTGCCAGCGTAGCGCATAAATATCAACTGAAGAAATATCGTATATTTTTTCTTTTAGTATTAATTGTTCATTTCGTAAAAAAAAGCGTACGGGAATTATTTTTTTCTCATAACCAAGCGAAGTAATCAATAACGAATCTTTGTTGGTTGCAAAAATGTGAAAGCGACCAGTGGTGTCTGTTAATACCGCTTGATTCTTTTTTAAATTGATAACTTGCGCAAAAACAAGCTTCTCATTTGCTTGATTTATTATTCGCCCTGTGAATAATTTAACACTATCGGTTTGAGCATTAATCAGTAGTGTAGAGGAAAAAAGGATGAGTAAGGCAATGATTTTTTTTTGCATAATTAGAGAGATCTTCGTTTTATTTTTTTGTATCCACAAACATAATTTTTATCGCTTAATTCTACAACAAATTAACTCATTTTAACGAAAAAATAAATTTTTAATGATCCAAAGACGTTGGCTGTTTTATTACTTGAGACATTGTCCTAATGAATAGTAAAACAGACAAGATCTGTGTTTGTAAATTTAGTTTTTTTGTATACTTTAGCGCAAAATTAAATTTACAAAAAAATAGAAAATGAAGAAAATTATTTTAATTCAATTAGTGCTTTTATTAGCATGGAATGCAACAATGGCGCAAGGTACATTTACCGATTCTCGTGATTCAAATGAATATAAAACAGTAAAAATAGGAACACAAGTGTGGATGGCAGAAAACTTGTTTTTTAAGCCAGCCGAAGGTGCTTTCTGGCTTTTTGAAGAGAATAATAGTAAAAACTATGGTTATTTGTATAACTGGGAAACAGCTCAAAATGTTTGTCCCGAAGGATGGCATTTGCCTAGTACCGAAGAGTTTAAAGCATTAGAAACTGCTGCTGGTGTAGATCGTAAAGTAGTATTTGCGGCCATAATTCCTTCAGGCAAAACAGGTTTTAATGTCCTTAATGCTGGAAGTTATGACGCTGAAGATCAAAAAATTAAGAGAACGGGGATGGATTTCTGTTTTTGGATGAGTACCGAAGTTGATTCGGAAAAAGCTTGGCAATTTGTAGGTATGGATCATTATAAGATTTCAGCACAAGTAAAACACCATGAAAAAGCCAATGGAGCATCTGTACGTTGTATTAAAGACTAAATTTTTGATAGCGTAAAAAAGTAGTGACTTTACTCATTCTTAATTTTATTTAAGA
>JAOZTL010000414.1 GCA_029942205.1 Bacteroidales bacterium
GAATAATTATTTTACTGATAAACAAAAACTTACACAATTACGTAAGCAACATCCAGTAGTTTGAATACCTTATTTTTTACGAACACGTTTTCGGTTTTTAGACTCTTTATCGCTCAAAAATTCGTCCAACGTGCTAGGTTTATCATCGATAAACAGGCTCTCGAAAGTTTCCAAGGCATCCAGCGCAATCGCCAATTTCAGCAAATTGGATAGCGATATTTCGGCTTTCTGCTCAAAGCGTTTCAAGCTAGAAAGCGTTACACCCGAACGCTCAGCCAATTCTTCTTGCGTAAACTGCCGTTTTATTCTACTTTGTTTTAAGTTTTCGGTAATCTTTTTGGCAAACAAACTGGGATTATAGCGATCCAATAACAAATCTATATCTACCATTATATTGTCTTTTAAGTCGAAATATCTAATTTACTGCCAAAATATAGCTTTTTATTTTAATATGCAAGTTTTTTTAAGGTCTTTAATCTTTTTGATGTTGCTCACGCACTTGTAAAAAAAATTTCATCATCAATAGCTTATCAAGAAATATTTTTTTAGACTTCTCGCTTTGATATTTATTTTTTGACATCTTTTGACAAATTATCAATATCCAGCAGTATAATAAATCATTAAAACAGACGAAGTCTGGATTTACAGAATTGCGTAAACAACAAAAAAAGACAAAGACTTTACCTTGGATTTTGACCAAAAAGAGCTATATTTGTTTTTTTTAATATTTGCATAAGAAAACAAACATGTAAAAACAACACATAACAAACTCACTATAAGCGTATTACAAAAACAAACAACATCAGACAAAAATAACAAAAGCTACCCATGACACGAAATATTTACCAATCGTTGGTTCTGTGGAAAAACAACAAAAATCGCCGTCCTTTGCTCTTGCGAGGAGCTAGGCAAACAGGGAAGACATTCATTATCAATCAGTTTGGAGATAATGATTTTGCATCAAAAATAACACTTAATTTTGAACGAAACCCCGAATATAAAGAAATATTCAGCAGTTACAACCCACTCGAAATAATCGAGAAAATAGCCATATTTACACGCCAGAAAGCAATTCCAACCAAAACACTTCTTTTTTTGGATGAAATACAAGAATGCCCAAAAGCCATCATGGCATTACGGTATTTTCACGAGGAAATGTCTGATTTACATGTTATTGGAGCAGGCTCTTTACTTGAATTTGCCTTACATGCCGAAGATTTCAGAATGCCTGTCGGGAGAGTGCAGTACCTGTATCTCAACCCGATGTCGTTTGGCGAATTTTTAGATGCAATGGGCGAAAACTTCTTACATCAACACATTTTAAAGCCTTCCTCAATCGAAAAAATATCCGACGAATTACACCAAAAATTAAACGAATGGCTGGTCAAATATTTTTCGATTGGAGGTATGCCTGCTATCGTGAAAACCTACGCCAAAAGCAGAGACATACTCGAATGCAAGAAAATACAACACGATTTGGTACAAACCTTTATCGATGATTTTGCAAAATATGCCCGAATTTCTAAACATAAATACTTGCAAAAAGTTTTTTATATGCTACCTTCGCTTGTGGGAGGAAAATTTGTGGATGCCAAAGTGGACAAAGAAACAAAATCCAGAGACTTGAAAGAAGCCGTAGAATTGCTACAACAAGCAGGACTGGTGTGAAAAGTAAAAAGAACTAGCGGCGCAGGACTGCCACTAGCTGCTGTGGCAAAAAGCGATTTTTATAAACTCCTATTTCTGGATATTGGCTTGATGCATGCTATTGGTGGATTATTTAATGACAAAACAAACAAAAGCCATTTTTCGGCGATTTACCAAGGAGCGATAAGCGAACAATTTGTTGGTCAAGAACTCATTGCGCATACGGCTCCTAATATAAAATCAAATTTACATTACTGGGTACGTGAATCCAAAAACAGTAGTGCAGAAATAGATTATTTGATAGAAAAAAACAACAAAATAATACCAATAGAAGTAAAATCGGGTACAAAAGGGTGGATGAAAAGTCTGCTGATGTTTATCGAAAAACACCAAACAGCAGAAGCCTTCAAAATTTTGCAAGCAAAATATAGCGATTCTAACCCTATCAAGAATATTCCTTTGTATGGAATTGAACGCTTTTTAAAAGCCTAAATTAAAATAATGACAGATTTAAAGGTTATAAAACAAATAAAAACCTTAAAGCAAAAAATATGAACGAATTAGAACGAAAAGGCTTGCAAGAAAATTTAGATTTACTTATTCGTAAAAAAAATGCGCTTCAGAAAGACTTAACGCTTGCCTACGATGCGAATCAAAAAATCGCTTTAGGCGTTCAGATAGAAGAATTGGAGAAACAAATAAGCGATTCTAAATCCAAATTTTCGGAAATAAACGTAACGGGCGATGGTGGTGTTTATGTAGATAATCGCAGTCAAAACACGGATAATCGCTCCACCGTAGACGGAAATAGCAATGTGGTAATTCAAAATGTAGACGGCAATGTGCATGTAACAATAAATAAAAAGGAAGCTGAAACGCTGGAAGCTTACGAAAAAAAATACGCCACATTGAGAGCAGAAGAGGTAGAAGCTGAATTGAAAAAAGTACAAAAAGAAATTGATAAATTAGAAAAATAAATTCTGAAAACGCATAAATGATTAATTTTGAAAGATTTACACTAGACAATGGTTTGCGAGTGATTGTTCACAAAGACAACACAACGCCTTTGGTTGCATTCAATTTGTTGTACGACGTGGGTGCACGTGATGAAAACCCCGAAAAGACAGGCTTTGCGCACCTTTTTGAGCATTTGATGTTTGGCGGTTCTATTCACATTCCTAATTTCGATCAACCGATAGAAAATGTTGGTGGTGAGAATAACGCCTTCACAACCAACGACATTACCAACTTTTATATCACCGTTCCGAAAGATAATTTGGAAACTGCTTTTTGGCTCGAATCCGACCGTATGTTAAGTTTGGCTTTCTCCGAAAAAAGCCTCGAAACGCAGCGCAGCGTGGTGATCGAAGAGTTTAAACAAAACTATCTAAATCAGCCTTATGGCGATTTGTGGCTACTTTTGCGCCCACTCATTTACAGCAAACACCCGTACCTCTGGGCTACGATCGGTAAAGAAATTTCTCATATCGAAAATGCCACGATGGATGATGTCAAAGATTTTTTCTATCGATTTTATGCGCCTAATAATGCGATACTTAGCATCGTAGGTAATGTGGAAGTGGACGAAATCAAGCAGCTTGCCGAAAAATGGTTTGCTCCAATCGAACGGCGAAATATACCAATTCGGAATTTGCCGGTAGAACCTATCCAAATAGAGGCTAAAAGCTTGACTGTGAAACGGAAAGTGCCTTACGATTCGCTAACGATCGCTTTCAGAAGCGGCAAACGAAGCGATACAGATTTTTTTGTAACAGACTTTATTTCAGATATTTTATCGAATGGACGTTCGTCCCGTTTATATCAAAATTTGGTGCAAGAAAAGACTCTTTTTTCAAGCTTAGATGCCTATATTACAGGCGATTTAGATGATGGTTTATTGGTAGTTTCTGGCAAACTCAACCAAGGCATTTCGATAGAAACCGCCGAAAAGGAAATATGGAACGAGCTAGAACAACTAAAAACAATCGAAATCCCTGATAAAGAGATGCAAAAGCTGAAAAATAAGAATGAATCGTCTATTATTTTTTCGGAATTAAGCATTTTGCACAAAGCCATGGAGCTGGCTTTTTATGAACTAATGGGAGATG
>JAOZTL010000415.1 GCA_029942205.1 Bacteroidales bacterium
CATTAATAGGCATACTCGTTAGTTTTGCCAGTTACTCGCCCACCAAAGCCAAAGAGGCAGGTGTGAAATCATTGGAGATAAGCCAGCCGATAGCCATTCCTAGCAGTAGTTTTGATGATTTTAAGAAAAAATCGTATTATAAAACCATTTTTGATGCCAAAGCACAAGACGAATTGGAGACAGCCGAGGCGAATATTATCAAAGGAGATAAATATTATCAGAAAGCCTTTGGTTATTACAAAGAAATCAATTTGTTGATGAAGATCATTCAAGCAACGAAGAGCGATCGGGTGAAATCCAAATCGCAAAGAAAGATCAAACGGCACGAAAAAAGATTAAGTAAATATATCGATAAAGCATTTGGATATTACGACAAAGGGCATCAAGCCAAAACGAAAATATACAAAGAGAACTTGCCCAAAGTACGAGTAGCCTCGCCTATAGGCGAAGATCGCACCACAGCAGGTAATAAGACAGAAAGTATTGCCGTTTCGCACTATGCACGTGCAGCAAATTATATTACGCTATCCAAAAATGCCAAAGGAATAGATAAATTCAATAAACTACGCTCGGCACACAACGAGCATTTGCAGGGATACGCTAACCAAGAGCTGGCTTTTGGCTTCTACTCCAACGATACCACGCTGGATACCAAGCTGTATGTGCCAAGAACGAAAGAACCCAAAGACTTGGGCGACACTATCGTGGTAAATAAAGGCGATACGATAGTGGTGAAAGAAACGGATGTGAAGATAACCGAGAAATATAATCCCTACAACGATCCTAATTTATACCGATCGCAAGCGCATTTGATTATTCCACGCCTAAAAATGAGTCCCGAAGACTATACGGCACTCAACGATGCAAACAAAAAAGCAGATCAAGCCAATAATATGATGAAACAGATTGATTTGAGCTACGATAAAATAGATCAATTGAATGTTCAGATAGCCAACGAGAAAGATAATATTGCTCGTGAACGCTTGAAAATACAAGCCGAAGAGCTTGAGCAACGTGCATTCTACAAGCTGATAACTGCATCTAACATGTACGTGGACATAAATAAAGCAAAATATGCACTTTATGACAAGCATTTGGGTCTAGTAAAATTGACGGACACCAGTGCTTTGGCCGTGAAAGCAAACGAATTGGAGAAAGAAGCCGTGCAGTTTTATCAATTATCGGAAAGCGAACGCATGCTTGCTCAAAAGCAAATGTTTAAATCGGATCAATACATTGGTCTGATGAATACAATTGATATGCAATTGCTTGCACTGCAAGTTCAAGAGAGCGCACTGGGTGTTTATTTGGATATTCCAGAGCTGAAAAATACCGATAATGTGGATTTAGTAACTCGTATTTATGAAGAAGGACAAAAGAACGATTCCACGAAAACCAACCAAACCGAAGAAGTTGTTTCAACAACCAAATTAAAATGGAAGGTCGCTTCTACCTACATGTACAGCGAGTCGCAACCAAAGCCGAAATTGGAGAAAGCAGCAAGTGGTACACGCTTCAAAGTGCAGTTTGGGATACTCAAGGGATTACTTCCATTGACTAAATTCAAAGGACTTACACCGTTGTCTTACGATACGTTTGTCAATAATCCATACCGCCGCTTTTATGCAGGTAACTATCAAATCTACGAAGCAGCCGAAAAAGCAAAAGAAAAGCTGAAAACAAAGGGCTACAAAGGGGCTTATGTAGTGGCTTATAGAAACGGAAAACGAATATCATACGAATCGGCAAAAGCAAAAGTAACAAAAAACAATGCGTATAATCAGCAGAAAGCAATAGAGTTGGCGAAAATAAACGGACAAAAGCCACCAACCAACAATGACGGAACGGAAACCAACGAAGTCCACATCGTAGACGATAACACGGGCTACGTGAAAGCGAATAGCATCAAAAGAACACGTGGATTGGTGTATGCCGTTCAGTTAGGAATGTTTGCTACCCCAAAGAAATATAGCGATTTGAAGAACATGTCGCCCGTTTTCACCGAAAAGCTCTCAGGACGTGGAACTCGTTACATGGTAGGAGCTTACAATAAATACAGCAAAGCCAAAGTGGCACAGAAAGAAGCCGTTCGTGCAGGCTTTACCGATGCTTACGTGGTGGCTTATAACAATGGTGTATTGCTTAGTTTGGATGATGCACGCAAGTTGAGCGGCGAAGCTCGATCGAGCAACACGCAAGGCGGCAGTACACAAGTGGTGGTTCATAAGCCAGTATTTATGGTGCAAGTAGCGGCTTATAAAAATGCACAAGCCATAAGCAAAATACGAGCAGATGCCAAAGTGCCTGCCGATCGTCAAATTGCAGTACAAAAATATAATGGAATGAATTATTATACCATCGGAAGCTATAAAACGTATGCCGAAGCAAAATATTTACAAAAAGTATTAGCAGGTAAATCGGTGGATGGTTTTGTTGTTGCATTTGTAAACGGGAAAAAAGTGAATTTGCAAGAAGCAATCAAAATACAAAACAAATAAGAGGTCTTAGACCTTTTTGATGTTGCTCACGCATTTATGTAATATTAATTATGATTCTAAAAAAGATTTATTTTTTTATTGATGCACAAAATTCTTGCATAGCCTAAGCCTAGCTACGGAATAATTTTGTAAAGAAAATAAAGCGAAAAAGAAACATTTTGTTTTCATAATTATTGCAGCATTTTAGTATAGATCAATAATTTATAAATAATTAATTGATTGTAATAGTTTTGTACAATGCGTAAGCAACATCGATAGGTCGAAGACCTATTAAAAAGATATTGTAAAACAATGAACTTGTATAATCAAGAAAAAACAAACGAAGAAGTACTTGAACAAACCGATCAAAATAAAGATTCACTCCATTCTTTGATACTTTATAATGATGATGTGCACAATTTTGAGTATGTAATAGAATCATTAATCAAAGTATGTCGGCACGATTTAGAGCAAGCAACGCAGTGTACTTATTTGGTGCACTTTAAAGGAAAATGTGATGTGAAGAAAGGTTCGCTTTCCTTACTGAAACCAATGAAAGATGCATTGATTAGTAGGGATTTAAGAGCAACGATTGATTAAGAATGATTAAAATAGGTCAAAAGACCTTAAATATACAAAATTATGGAAATAGTTCTAATTAGCAGTCTTGTATTATTGCTTATAATAGCAGTATTGGCTTATTTATTTTATACCAAGCATCGAGAAACATGGCGTTTGGTACAAACAAGTAATGTCCAAATTTCTCTGTCTTCTTTTCTTATCGAAAGCCTATTTTTGGTTTCACGGAAAATGTCGCCAGTATTGATATTCAAAACACTCGTGATTGCTAAAAAAGGAGGAATCTTAGTTTCGCTCACCAATGTGAAAGAGTTTTATGCATTAACGAGTCGGAAGGTCGATAAAGTAATTTTGGACTTGGATAAAGCACACAAAAAAGGAGCACTGTTTGTACGTGAAATAGGCGGCTACTTTATGCTTAGCAGCAATGCCTCAGATCTCGTAAACACAATGATAAAAGCAAACGAGTCCAGTTTTGCGATAGACATTCGTGAACAATTACCAAATTATAAGACCACTGGCGGAGTCGGACTTATTGTAAAAGAGATCGTTAAGCATGAGCAGGCGTTACTCAAAAAAGCAACAGACGATATTGATATTCCAAAATCAAAAGAAGAAAAGGATTCAGAGCTTGATTTTAGTGATTTGATAGAATTTCATGCAACTCAATTGCAGAACTTTTTGAAAAAAGAA
>JAOZTL010000416.1 GCA_029942205.1 Bacteroidales bacterium
AATTTTCGAATAAACTGACCAAACGAATGGGTGAATTGGGCTTATTTGGTATGTATTTACCCGAAAAATATGGAGGGCAAGGCACCGATTCTTTGTCTTATATAATAGCCGTAGAAGAACTTGCACGCATTGACGCTTCACAAGCAGCCACCTTGGCGGCTCATAATTCATTAGGAATAGGACCATTATATTATTATGGAACCGAAGAACAAAAAATGAAATATTTACCCAAATTATGTACAGGAGAACATATTTGGGCGTTTGGACTAACAGAGCCTAATGCAGGATCCGATTCGCGAGGAACAAAAACCACAGGAAAATTAGAAAATGGAGAATGGCTGATTAATGGGTCTAAGATATTTATAACCAATGGTTCGGCAGATATTTCGGCAGGAGCTACGGTTCAATTAGTCAATGAAAATGAAAAAGGAGAAAAAGAATTTTCGACCGTAATAGTAGAAAAAGGCACGTCTGGATTTAAACGAGTAACCATGCATGGTAAAATGATGTGGCGCTCGTCGGATACATCCGAATTATACTTTGACGACTGTCGAGTACCAGAAGAAAACTTATTAGGCGAAAAAGGACAAGGCTCAAAAATAATGCTTAGTACCTTAGACAATGGACGATTATCGATAGGAGCAATGGGCTTAGGTCTTGCGCAAGGTGCATTTGAGCAAGCACTCCGATATGCCAAAGAGCGGAAGCAGTTTGGTAAAGAAATATATAAATTTCAGACCATTAGTTTTTGGCTAGCCGACATGGCCATGCGAGTGGAATTAGGCAGAAACTTACTCTACAAAGCTTGCTGGCTGAAAGATAACAAAAAACCATTTGGCAAAGAAGCTGCAATGGCAAAACTGTATTGCTCCGAAATAGCCAAAGAAAATGCCGACCTTGCCGTTCAAATACACGGAGGCTATGGTTTGATGAAAGACTTTGATATTGAGCGTTTTTACAGAGATCAACGCTTATTACAAATAGGCGAAGGAACTTCCGAGATTCAACGTTTGGTTATTTCTCGATACGTTACGCAGGAGTAATTATTTTAAGTGATTTGCTAATGAATAATTTGCTTATGTTTAAACTAAGTAGCTGCATATAATTAAGCAACACTTTTTTATTTGAAGCAACTTGTAAATTGTTGATTGCAATAGATTTACACAAGTGCGTAAGCAACATCAAATAGCAAGAAGAGCTTAAAATATAAGCTTACTAATAATTAGAAAAAAATGAAGGTGTTAGAATACAAAAAATAACACACATGTTTTTTGGTTAATTTGCTGTTTTTAAGTAGATTACTTAATTCTAAAAGTAACATAATATGATCGGAAGACTTAAATTTGAAAAAAAAATCAAAAAAATAAATATTAAATTTGATAATATTATTCAATTGATTAATTTTGCAGTTCATTAAAAACTATAGAAACTATGATTGTAATACCAATAAAAGAAGGGGAAAACATCGAAAGAGCTTTGAAGAAATTCAAAAGAAAATTTGAAAAAACAGGTGTAATCAAAGAATTAAGATCTCGTCAAGCCTACAAAAAACCATCAATGAGTAATAGAGAACAACTCGAAAAAGCACGCTATATCCAGCATTTAAAAACATTGGAAGAAAAAGCATAATTATTTTTCTGAAATAAGTTGGTTATTAAATGTTTTTGTTGTACTTTTAATTATCGGTTTTTGTCGTTAAAATATATAACAAAATGTCTTGTGTATTTTATTGAAAATAAAACCATAAGACATTTTTGTTATTTACGATTCCGATCTTTATGTATAAAAACACATTTAGAAATTATTTAACATACGAAAAAAGATATTCTTCTCATACAATATCTTCTTACTGTCTTGATTTAGAACAGTTTTTAGATTTTTGTCTCACCAACGAGGACGATGATTTATTGAATGTGATTGGAAATCATTTACTTATCCGAAAGTGGTTAGTATCTTTGATGGAACAAAATTTACGTTCGAGTTCTATAAATCGGAAAATATCCACACTAAAAACCTTTTTTAAATTACTGAAACGCGAGGGGTATATGGATCATAATCCTATGCTGAAGATTGTCAGTCCTAAAAAAGAAAAAAGAACACCCTCTTTTGTTCATCAAAAAGAGATGGAAAAAGCGGTTTTCCCATTCAAAGGAAATGAATTTGAAGATAGTCGGGATTTATTAATCATCGAACTATTATATGCAACAGGCATACGCCGTCAAGAATTGATACATATAAAAGATCAAGATATTGACTTAATAAAAAAGACAATAAAAATAATAGGGAAAAGAAAAAAGGAGCGTTTAGTTCCACTTCAAGCTCATTTGGAGCGTTTAGTTCATGATTATTTGATGTTAAGAGATGAACATATTCAACTTGAAACAGATACTTGTTTTTTTGTAACGTTAAAAGGGCAAGCATTATATCCTAATTTCGTATATCGGGTAGTTAAAAAGTATCTGACAGCAAATACGACAAACAAGAATAAAAATCCACACGTTTTACGACACAGTTTTGCGACACACTTATTAAATAATGGAGCAGAATTAAATGCAATAAAAGAATTATTAGGGCATGCAAGTTTGGCTGCCACGCAAGTGTATACGCATAATACATTTGAGAAAATAAATTCGATATATAAACAAGCCCATCCACGGGCATAAAATTTATGGAGGATTGTATATGAATATAAAGATTAATTCGATTCACTTTAATGCAGATCAAAAGCTAGAAGAGCTAATAGATTCAAAAGTGTCAAAATTGACCAAGTTCCATGACATACTGGGAGCAGAAGTATTTCTTCGTTTAGAAAATATTGGAGAAAAAGAAAATAAAATAGCGGAAATCAAGCTCTTAGTGCCAGGAGGTGCAGATGTTTTTGCAAAAAAACAGACGGAATCATTTGAGAAATCAACAGATGAAACAATCGAGGCACTTAGGCGGCAATTGATAAAGTTGAAAGGAAAAACAGGGTATTAAAAAATATTTCAAAAAAAAGAGAGAAATATTTTGTGTTATAAATAAAATATCCATACATTTGCACACCGAATTTCAAAGGTAATATCCATAGGATAGAACGTGAAATTCGGTGTGTTCTTTAAATTTAATTTGGGGGGATTCCAGAGCGGTCAAATGGGGCAGACTGTAAATCTGTTGGCTACGCCTTCGGAGGTTCGAATCCTCCTCCCCCCACAAGCATAAAAGCGAGAGTAGCTCAGTTGGTAGAGCGGCAGCCTTCCAAGCTGCAGGTCGCGGGTTCGAACCTCGTCTCTCGCTCTTTTTTGCCGATGTAGCTCAGGGGGAGAGCGTTTCCTTGGTAAGGAAGAGGTCATGGGTTCAAATCCCATCATTGGCTCTTGTGCTCAATTTTTAAGTCTAATAATTATAATATTTTTTATCACGTAATCATCAAATAAATTTCCAAATAAATTTGAATCATGGCTAAAGAAAAATTTGATAGGTCGAAACCACACGTAAATATCGGTACTATTGGTCACGTAGACCACGGTAAAACCACTTTGACAGCTGCTATTACTACAGTATTAGCTGGAAAAGGTTTGTCTGAACTTCGTGATTTCGATTCAATTGACAATGCTCCAGAAGAAAAAGAAAGAGGTATTACTATTAATACAGCTCACGTTGAGTATGAAACTGAAAAACGACATTATGCACATGTAGATTGTCCAGGTCACGCCGATTATGTTAAGAACATGGTAACAGGTGCTGCTCAAATGGACGGTGCTA
>JAOZTL010000417.1 GCA_029942205.1 Bacteroidales bacterium
TTGCCGATGCCGTTTAGTGGGTGAAGAGTAAATAACAATTAACATGGTACAATAAACAATTGAATTTTAAGAAAAAACGATTTTTATTGGTTTAAAAATAGAATATTTAAAATGTCATGAATTATTAAATTATTTTTTTAAACAATTTAACAATTCAACAATTTAATAATTTAAAAAAATGAATTACAGAATATTAATAATCTTAGTATTGCTTTTTGCAGAAATTGCTTCTGCGCAAGCACAAGATACAATACAAAAAGTATTAACGCTTGACGATGCTATGAATTTGGCGATGGAAAACAGTCCTGATATTCAAAAATCGAGATTAAATATGGAAAAAAACGAGCAGTATTTAAAAGCTCAGTTGGCTTCATTAAAATCACAGTTTTCGCTAAATGTTACGCCAATTCAATATTCTAATCAAGAGAAATACAACGATTATTATTCAGAATGGTACACTGAAAAAAGTTTATCGTCTTACGGCGGATTGGTTATTTCACAACCAATAAAGCAAACTGATGGAAGGTTAGTTTTACGGAATAATTTGACTTATCAAGACAATTATTCCGAAGCTTCTGATGTAAGTTACAAAGGTTTTGACAACAATTTCTATTTGGAATTTACTCAACCTTTATTTACTTATAATCGTACAAAAATGAGTCTTAAACGTATTGAATTAAGTTTAGAAACGTCAACTTTAAGTTATTCTATACAAATGTTGGGGCTTGAACGACAAGTAACTCAGGCTTTTTATTATATTTATCAGAAACAAGAAACGGTAAAAATATCAAGTGAAGAGTATGATAATCAGAAAGTTAGTAAAGGGATTATAGAAAGCAAAGTAGAGGCTGGACTTTCGGCAAAAGAGGAATTAATGCAAGCTGAATTGAATTTAGCCACCAGTAAATCAAGTTACGAAAATAGCCTTGTTGATTTGGAAAATGAAAAAGACCAATTCAAATTATTGATTGGAATTTCAATTTTTGATAAAATTTCGGTCAAAGCCGATATTGAGTATAAGCCTGTAATTATTGATTTGAATAAAGCGGTTGAAAATGGAATTTTGCAGCGTTTAGAGCTTCGCCAGCAAGAAATAAACATTGATAATGCGCAAATGGATATTGTCGAAAGTTCAGCAACTAATGAGTTTAGGGCTGATGCGAGTGTTTCTTTGGGTTTAATGGGAAATGACGAGGTTTTTATGAATATTTACGACAAAACGACAAAAAGTCCACAGCTTGGCATTACTTTTTCAATTCCAATTTTTGATTGGGGACAACGAAAAGCCCGAATAAAAGCCGCTGAAATTGCACTTGAATCAACTGAAATTGACAAAAAACGTGAGGAAGACAATATTGTTCTGAATTTGAGAAAAACCTATCGTAATTTACAAAATTTGGTAACTCAAATTGATATTGCTGAAAAAAACGAAGAAAATGCACAATTAACTTACGAAATCAATCTCGAAAGATACAAAAATGGCGATTTAACCAGTATGGATTTGAATCTTTTCCAAACTCAACTTTCTGAGAAAAAAGCCAATTTATCAAATGCCTTGATAAATTACAAACTCGAACTCTTAAATATGAAAATACAATCACTTTGGGATTTTGAGAATAACAGTTCATTTGTGCCCAAAGAATTACAGGAAAATATTAAATAAAAATCGCTTATTTGACGGTCTCGCTCAAAGCGAGGCTGTCAATTCTCAACTAAAAAGATTGTCGTATCAATGATACGACAATTGAATATAATTAATCAAAATGACTAAAGAAATTCAAAAACAGGAACTTTTTATTTCTATAAAGCAATTAATAGAAGCAAGTAAACAGCAAATTGCAGTGTCTGTAAATTCAACAATGAGTTTGCTTTATTGGGAAATAGGGAATCAGATACTGTCAAATGTATTACAAAATAAAAAGGCAGAATACGGTAAGCAAGTTCTAAAGAATTTGTCTAAAAAATTAACAGAAGAATATGGAAAAGGTTGGAGTGAAAAACAGTTACGACATTGTCTCTACACCGTAGAGACTTTTCCTGAAAAACAAATTTTCTCTACACTGTGTGCAAAATTAAGTTGGTCTCATATTAAAGAAATTATTTACATAAAAACCACGTTAAAAAGAGAGTTTTACATTCAAATGTGTATTCTTGAAAAATGGAGTGTTCGCGTTTTTCGTGAACGAATAAAATCCATGCTTTATGAGCGAACTGCTATTAGTCAAAAGCCAGAAAAAACAATTGAAAATGAGTTGAAATTATTAGAAAAAGAGCAAAAGTTAAATCCTGATTTAGTTTTTAGAGACCCTTATTTTCTTGATTTTTTAGGTCTAGCGGAAACTTATTCTGAGAAAGATTTAGAAAATTCTATTTTAGTAGAACTTCAAAAATTTATTATTGAATTAGGTAGTGATTTTGCTTTTCTTGCTCGACAAAAAAGAATTACAATTGATAATAGAGATTATTACATTGATTTGCTATTTTATCACAGAAGATTAAAATCTTTGGTAGCTATTGATTTAAAAATTGGAGAATTTGAAGCCGCTTACAAAGGACAAATGGAATTGTATTTACGTTATCTTGAAAAATATGAAACCGTAGAAGGCGAAAATACACCCATTGGTTTAATTCTTTGTTCTGGAAAAAACAATGAACATGTTGAATTAATGCAATTAGAGAAATCAAATATTAAGGTAGCTGAATATTTAACACTTTTGCCATCGCAAGAGATTTTACAAAATAAATTGCATCGTGCCATTGAAATTGCAAAAAATAAAATAAATACAAAAAAATGAAAAAAATACTAACAATACTACTAATCGCTTTCGTTTTTACATCGTGTAATGACGAAGAAGAAGATTTAAACAAAGATATTTCTGTTCCAGTTTCGGTAATGGAAATTCAGCTAAAATCCATAGAAAAATACATTAGCACTACGGGAACAGTAAATCCGCTAAAAGAAGCTAGTATAAAAGCCGAAATTGGCGGAAAATACAAATTGTTAAAAAATCTTTCCACAGGAAAACCCTATGCTTTGGGCGATTACGTTAAACAAGGAAAAAATATCATTTCTATTCAAAATAAAGAATACGAGAATAATTTAAAGGTAAATTCCTTAAAGCTTAGGCTAGAAATTTCAAAACAAA
The DNA here is from genome assembly GCA_029942205.1 of Bacteroidales bacterium. GTDB lineage: Bacteria > Bacteroidota > Bacteroidia > Bacteroidales > JAOZTL01 > JAOZTL01. Next base: position 3,147 of record JAOZTL010000417.1, read on the forward strand.
CGCTCGAAAAACAAAAATCGCTGTACGAGAAAGGCGGAGTAACCTTGAGCGAACTAAAAAACGCTGAAATTGATTATATTAACGCTCAATATTCTTTTGATGATGCAGGAATTAGCTTGGCAAAAATGCACATAAAAGCACCCTTTTCGGGAACAATAGTTGAATTGCCTTATTACACACAAGGTATTAAAATTGATGCTTCCGCAGAAATGTTTAAATTAATGGATTACAGTAAATTACAAATGGAAGTCAATCTTGCCGAGAAAAATATTTCACTAATTAAAAAAGGACAAAAAGTGCGAATTATGAATTACACAATTCCTGACGACACTTTATCGGGTGTTATTTCGCAAATTTCGCCAGCTATTGATACGGAAACTCGTTCGTTTAAAACGGTTATTCAGATTGATAATTCAGGCTTGAAATTACGACCAGGAATGTTTGCAAAAGGAAAAATCGTTGTTTCATCGGTTGATAATGCGATTGTTATTCCAAAAGACATTATTCTGTCAAAGCAGAAAGGAAATACTGTTTTCGTGATAAACAAAAAACTAGCACAAGAACGAGTAGTAAATTTTGGCATAGAAAACCA
>JAOZTL010000418.1:0-1905 GCA_029942205.1 Bacteroidales bacterium
TTACAGGTACGCCAGTTTAGCAAACTGGTGGATTAAGCCACTCTCCCACCTCTCCTAAAGGCTTGGCAAAAGTAAAAAAAATGTTCATTACCGACAAAATTATTTGTGAAAAAAATGATTATTTTTTTATTTTATTTTGTTACCAAGCTAAAGCATACTCTTTCAGTTATTTATATCACTAAAGAACATAAATTAAATAAACTATAATAGCTAGGCGAAGTTGCTTTGTTCTTTAACGACTTAAAAAAAATGCCAATAGCATCGCTATTAAAGATTTTTTTAAGGAAATTAAAGAACAAATGAATGAGTATAACTGCTATTTATTTAATTTGCGTTCTTAGAGTATACGAATAGAATTAAACCGTCCACTTACTTTTCATATAAGCAATTGATTGTAATCGTTTGATACAAATGCGTAAGCAACATCAAAAAAGATCGAAGCTCCTAGTTTTTGTAGCGCAACCATTTCCATAGTTCGGCATAAGTGATTTTTTTGCCATACATCAATATTCCTGTGCGATAAATTTTCCCAGCAAACCACGTAGAAGCAATAAATGTTACGACCAAAAGCAGCATTGAAACGATTAATTCCCAAACGGGTACTCCAAACGGAATCCGCACCATCATCACAATAGGCGAGGTGAACGGAATCATCGAAAACCATAGAGCAATAGAGCCATTGGGGCTTTCAATAATGGATTGTGTCATCATAAAAGCGAGTATTAGTGGAATCGTGATTGGAAGCATAAACTGTTGAGTGTCTGCTTCGTTATCGACAGCACCTCCAATAGCCGCAAAAAATGAGGCATACAACAAATAGCCACCTAAGAAATAAAACATAAAGCTACCTATTAACATTCCTACGGGCATATTTTCTAATGATTTGAAAATATTCGCTAGTCCTTCGTTCTGATTTCCATTCTCCAATTGAGCAAGTTCTTCTACCCCTAAATCGGCATTACTAAGCATTTCAGTGTCTATCTGATCTGGAAGCAAATAGGATTGTGTTGCTATAACGATCCCGATGGTGAGTAAAATCCATAGACTTAATTGTGTAAGAACGACAAGTGCAACTCCTACAATTTTGCCCAACATCAATTCAAAGGGCTTTACCGACGAAATGATTATTTCCACCACACGACTCGTTTTTTCTTCGATTACACCACGCATCACTTGTGCGCCATAAATAAAAATAAACATATAAATTAATAAGGCAAAAATAAATCCAATAGCGGTACTTAGTTCGGTAGAACTAATTTTCTCTTCGCCTGTATCTGTCCATTTGATGGTTTTAAGGTCTACGTCGGCTACCACACTTTCGAGTTTTGTTTCGTCAATGCCAAGCTCTTTTAATCGAATGCTTTCTATTTTCTTTTCGATTGCTTTCTGAATGTACATTTTCGTATCGATACTCGGCTGATTAGTCGAATAAAGCTGAGGCGAATTCTGCTCGTTCACATTCTCAGGGATAAGCAAAATAGCGGCATAATCCGATTCCTCAAAATCAGTTTTCAAATCGTCTAATTCTTTATCGGTAGTGAACTCAAATTGCAGATATTCTTTTCCTTCAAGTGCATCGCTAAAAACACCCGTTTGATCGATAACGGCAATTAGTTTTTTATCATCTTCTTCCAAATTAGTAAGCCATGCAGGAAGTATGATAAGGGCAGCCATTAATAAAGGACCTATCAAGGTCATGATAATGAATGTTTTTTTGCGAACTCTACTTAAGTATTCTCGTTGTATAATTAGTGATATTTTGTTCATTTTTATTGTTTTAAGGTAATTAAGGCTTCATACAGCACTTAACTAATTTTCATTTGTTTTAAATTGTAATGTGAGTATTTCATGAAACTAAATCAATCAGTCTATTCTGCTGCATTTTGAGCTTTATTTTCATTTACT
>JAOZTL010000418.1:1915-3737 GCA_029942205.1 Bacteroidales bacterium
ACTACTTGTATGAAAATATCATTCAGACTAGGAACTGATTCGTTAAATGCTTGTATTTGTCCATGTTGAAGCATCGATTCCAGTAGTTGGTTGGTCGTTGTATTTGCATTTAATTTCACTCTTAATTTGTGCTGGTTTTTGATTTTTTCAATATCCAATATTTGATAATCGGTACTAAGAGTGGCTGCCATTTTATTGAAATTATCACCAAAAATCAATTCATACTCATTGGATTTAAAATCTTGCTTGATGCTATCTAACTCGCCATCCAGTATTTTTTTCGAGTTATTTATTAATGCAATATTATCGCACAGCTCTTCAACCGATTCCATATTATGCGTCGAAAAAATAATGGTTGCTCCTTGATAATTTAGGAATAAAATTTCTTTTTTAAACAAATTGGCATTATTTGGTTCAAAAACACTAAATGGCTCATCAAAAATAAGCAACTTAGGCTCGTGCAGAATCGTTACTATAAATTGCACTTTTTGCTGCATTCCTTTGGATAATTCTTCTACTTTTTTGTCCCACCATGATTCTATCTCAAATTTTTCAAACCAGTATTTTAATTTACGCAATGCATCTTTGCGGCTAATGCCTTTCAATTGTGCAAGATAGAGAACTTGTTCGCCAATTTTCATTTTTTTATACAATCCTCGTTCTTCGGGCAAATACCCAATTTGAGAAATATGCTTTGGTGATAGTTTTTCTCCATTGAAAAACACTTCGCCCGAATCGGGTGCAGTTATCTGATTAATAATGCGAATAAGAGTTGTTTTGCCTGCTCCATTAGGTCCTAGTAGACCAAATATCTTGCCTTCTGGCACATTTATACTTACTTTATCCAGAGCAGTATGATTGGCATACTGCTTTACTATTTCATTTGTACTGAAAAAATCCATTTATAATTGTGTTTTAATTGTTTAAGTCAGATCCTCAACCTTTTTTATGTTGTTTACGCACTCGTGTAAAGTTGTTACTATCAATAATTTATCGAAAAATAAATATTCAATTAATTTTATCCAAGCAAAAGCTAAGGTCGAAGATTTTAATTTTAAGCGGTAAAGATAGTAATTTAGATGAAATAATTAACTCCTTTACTTCAAGAATCAGTATTAAGAAAATCCAGCAATTATAAATTGAATCTTTAGTTAAAGAGAGAAATGCATTTCTTAAATAAACCACAAATAACCAGTGTCGATAATAAAAACGATTAAAGTGATTATATTCAGAGGTTTGTATTTATATTCTAGGATAGAATAAAGAATAAAATTTGAGATAATGAGGGAATGGTAACAAAAGGAACAATGTACTTTCCTAAAAAAAACAGGGAGAAGTATTATGGCTAAAAAAGGATCATTCTGTTTTGTACTAGGATCATTAATTGTACTGCTTACTTCATTTGCCAAAAAATAAAGAATCATAAATATTATGATCGATAATTAGGAGTAATAATATTTGGGTGTATTCTCTTTTTTTCATAGTTTATTTTTTGTGAGTAAGTAAGGGACAAAATTAGCTAGTCATTTTTTTTACTGAATAAGATGAATTTCAGATTTCGTCTGGTTTATTATTTTTTACTTATCTATATAGCTATGTTTTAACGTTTTATCACACTGCTGGATATAACTGCACGTATTTAGGCGTAATTTACTGATTGACAATTTATCCAAAAATGGCCAGAAATAAATATCAAAACAGACGAAGTCTGAATTTGCAGAATTGTGTAAGCAACATCAAAAAAGAAGCAGATCTTATTGAATGCCATATTCCATATTAATATGATCGATTCCACCATCATCGTATATTTCAGACGACTGAC
>JAOZTL010000419.1 GCA_029942205.1 Bacteroidales bacterium
AATTGGAAAATATATTACAAAACTCACAAAATGCAAATCAAACAAGCTTATTGAGTAAAGACGTTGCGCAGAAGGCTCAATCAGTAGCGCAGGCTACAATAAACAGCAAGAATGCTATTACAGAAATTACTGAAAATATTCATTTTATTAACGAAATAGCAGCACGTACCGATTTGTTGGCAATAAATGCGGCAATAGAAGCTGCTCGTGCAGGTGAAGTGGGAAAAGGCTTTACGGTGGTGGCACACGAAATACGAAAATTGGCAGAAAAAAGCCAAGCAACTGCCAAAAAAATTAATCAATTGTCGCAAAAAAGCACAGGAACTGTCAATCAAACGCAGGAGTTAATAGACGAAATAGTACCAAGTATCGAAGAAAATGCCAATTTGGTAGAGCAAATAAGCCATGCAAGTAATGAGCAAAATACTGGTGCTACGCAGGTGCAAAATGCGATTATTCAGCTGTCCGATGTCATTCAACATAACACGAAAGAAGCCGACCAGCTATCTACCGATGCTAGCGAATTGGCAAACTTGGCGACGAAATTAAATGAATTAATGGGGTATTTTGTGTTAAATAAATAGCTTCTCGACTAAAGGAACATAAATTAAATAAACGATTACATCCAAAGTTGCTTTGTTCTTAAATAACTTGAAGAAAAGTTACAGCTTGTGGGTTGAAAACACTATTTATTGCACTAATTTATAATTGCATAAGCCACATCAAAAAGAACAAAAACCTTAAATCGTGAGCGAAGCCATTGCTGTCATTAAGGCTACTAGTTTGTTTCGAGCAGCACTTGATGAGCAATTGTAGTTAGCTATATTCATGGCAAATGCCAGTGTGCGTCCCGATCGGGTTTTTACGTAACCCGTGTATGCTCTCACTTTCCTAATCGATCCGCTTTTTGCTCGCAAGTTTCCTTCTATTAACGTACCTTTGCCTATGGAGCGTAGCGTGCCTGTACGCCCAGCAATGGGGAGCGAGGCATAAAAACTTTTGTATTGTTTGCTTTTTCGGTTCATGTACTGCAAAATAAAAACCAACTGTTTGGCAGTGATGGTGTTATCGCGCGACAAGCCACTTCCATCAGCCAAATGTAGTCCATCGGTATCCATACCTTTGTTTGCCCAGAATTGTTCTACGGCATCTACTGCTACGTCATTATCTCCATTATTGACTAGCGATAAGCCGCAGTGCGTCATGCAATGCTCGGCAAATAAGTTGATACTTTTCTCGTTGGTTTTTTTTACAATTTGCGCCAAGCTTGGTGATTTACTTCGATAAATAAGTTTCCGTTTTTCGGTTTTATACGTTTTTTCTTTTTTCAACAAACGTATGGTTGTGGGGCTTTGCAGAATGATGATACTGTCCGTTTCCAAATATTGTGATAATCGAAAAGCGGTATAATAAGCAGGGTCAGGAATAGAGCCTTTTATCGGAAAATCTGATCGCCCTTTTGGGATTGTACCTTTCGTAAATCGGTCGTAATTGTATGGGCTACCAAAAATATAGGCGTTATCTTGATTCTTGTTGGAGGCTGTTACATGGTTATCAAACGTTAGGTTTGGAATAATCGGATAGGTACTGGTTATCGTAGTTGCATCGCCATGGCTGGCTCCCGACCGAAAATGAAGGTGATACAAATTATCAATAATCGTTAAGCCGCAAGCACCTGCACCGTAGTAGTTTCCCATGTCCTCCCAAGCCCACGAGCGTGGCACGATGTCCATACTATAAACCTGAGCATCGCCAATCACTTTGCCTGTTATCTTTTTTATTCCTAGTGATTTAATGGCGGTTGTCCACGTTTTAAATACTTTCTCTTGATTGTTTCGATAAAAATGAACCGAACCGAGCGTTGGATCGCCACCGCCACGAATATAAATATCGCCGTGCAAGGTATGCGTAATCGTGTCGATGTATCCACTGTATTCTATCTGTGTTTTAAATCTATATTTTGCACCATAAAGCTCCAGTATGCTTGCCGTAGAAACCACTTTTTGTGTAGATGCAGGCATCAAGCTCATGTTTGGATTTAATTGCCCAATAACACTTCCCGTTTTTACATCAAGGGCATAAAAACTGATGGATGCATTTTTTAGTTGTTTATCGTTTTTGATCGTTTGCAAAGCGACATTTAATGCATGCTTTTGTTTATGAATTGGTTTATCTTGTGCACAAGCCACTTGTATGGCAAGAAACATAATCGCAAATACTAATTGTTTTGATATCATGGTTTAATAGATTACTTTGATCGTTAGGGCTTTGATGATTTGGATAGGCCAGTCCATTTTTACATTATTTTCTGTCGCATACGTAATGTGTACTGTTCCTGTAGTTTGTTGTTTGGATTCCAACAAATTTAGCATACCAGTTGTTATGTCTATTTGTATCGAACTTGCTTCGCTGCCGTATAAATCATACTGAATAATAAGCCCATTCGATTCCTGTTGGGTAGCATTACTATTTGTGCTTAGCTTACTACTGATGCTTATCGAAGCCAAACCATTGATTATTTTGTTGAATGTAAATGTGTTTTTAGCAAGTATTGGAAAATCGCTATTGCGTGTGGATGTACTTGTCCAGCTTGTTTGAGGCTGTACGGCATTGGGAGGGTAGATTCCAAAAATATGATGCAGCATTTCTGTTGTACCAGCATGCCCGTATTGTTTTTCTAGGGTTTTGTATAGGTTTTTTTGAATATTTTCGTCAAAAATCCCATAAGCATCTACCATTTTTTGAAGGATTTGTTGCGTTTCTGTTACGTCCTTTATCTCCCCTTTGTTTGATACAGTGAACCAGAAACTTTCGTCTATCAGAGCATCATAGCCTTTGATGGATATATCCATTTCTTCAAGTGTTGTCTTGTTTTCCGAGTCATAAGTTATTTGTCCTTCTCTGCTGTTTTGCGAGTAGCGTATTTTGTGGTAGCTTGCTTTTATTTTATTTTCGGTTTTGGTTTGTTCTACGACTTCAAATAGGTAGGAAATATAAATACTTTGATTGACTAAAATGGTGTCTCCCAGAATTTCTTGAGAGATTTCTTTTTTCATTAAATAGTCGATAATAAATCGCTGTTTTTGGACAGGATGAAAAGATAAAATCGTCGATTGTGAATAGCCAAAAAAAGCTTGGCTTAGTAGTATTAATACAAGAAAAAAATTCTGTTTAATTGTGTAGCTATTCATTGCGAAGTAAAAAATCAAATTTTACATTAAGAATGTCTTCTAAATCTAAACCATAATCATAGGAATCCTCTTCATCATACATCCATTGGATATGTAGTTTGTACTGAGGTACAAGTTTGTTTATTGTTAATAAAAAACGTGCTAATGCTTTAGAAGTACTTGTGTTGAAATATTCTAAATCAAGAATGAGTGTTGTTTTTTCGGCAGGATGCTGAATGTATTTTTCTGCCCAAAGCGATACTGGTTCATAAAAGTGTTCGGCATTATTGGGTAGCGAACGTCCTTTGATGATTAATAATCCATTTTCAGGATCCAAATTCACCATCGGGCTTATTTCTGTGTGTTTTAAATGAAATTTTTTCATCCGTTTGTATTTAATTGAAATTTAATCATTTTACTGCGTAGAATAAGTCGCTACATATAATTAAACGACACTTTAAAACTACATGTAAGTTATTGACAGCAATGAATTTACACAAGTGCGTAAGCAACATTAAATAGCACGAAGTGCTA